>CALJIH010000088.1 GCA_937974135.1 uncultured Cocleimonas sp.
TCTAAAAGTTTTTCGGTAGCTTCAGGGTTTTTGTTTAAAACAACATCTTCAACCACGTCACGTAACTCATCGGGCAAGTTATCATAGACTTCTAACTGCCCTGCATTAACAATTCCCATATCCATGCCATTTTTAATAGCGTGATATAAAAACACTGAGTGAATCGCTTCACGCACAGGGTTATTCCCCCGAAATGAAAATGACACATTTGAAACACCACCTGAAATCATTGCGTGTGGGAGGTTGTCTTTAATTGCTTTGGTTGCTTGAATGAAATCTAAACCATAATTGTTATGTTCTTCAATACCCGTTGCTATGGCAAAAATATTCGGGTCGAAAATAATATCTTCTGGCGGGAAATCCGCTTTCTCAATTAAAACATTGTAAGCACGCGTACAAATTTCAACTTTTCTTTCGTAAGTATCCGCTTGTCCCTCTTCGTCAAACGCCATAACGACGGTTGCTGCACCATAACGTTTGATTAGCTTAGCATGGTGCAGAAAGTTAGCTTCTCCTTCTTTCAGAGAAATTGAATTAACGACTGCTTTGCCTTGAATACATTTTAAACCCGCCTCGATAACATCCCATTTAGAAGAATCAACCATAATAGGAACGCGAGCGATATCTGGCTCAGCGGCGATCAAATTTAAAAAGCGTACCATTGCCTCTTTGGATTCGAGCATGCCCTCATCCATATTGATATCAATGATTTGCGCACCATTTTCAACCTGTTCTTTGGCTACTTCGAGGGCAGTATCATATTCGCCGTCTTTAATTAAGCGTTTAAATCGAGCAGAACCCGTTACATTAGTACGTTCACCAACATTAACAAATAAGCTGTCTGCACCAATATTGAATGGCTCTAAACCAGATAGACGACATTCCACAGGAATATCAGGTAAGACTCTTGGTGCTGAAGCTTCAACAACCTCTGCTATTTTTTTAATATGATCAGGGCTTGAGCCACAACAGCCTCCAATAATATTTAAGAAGCCACTTTCTGCCCACTCTTGAATATGTTCTGCCATACCCTCTGGGTCAAGATCGTATTCACCAAATTCATTTGGTAAACCAGCATTAGGGTGAGCAGAAACATAGGTTCCACTAATGCGCGATAACTCTTGTAAATACTGGCGTAGCATATCTGGGCCCAAGGCACAATTCAGACCAATAGAAATGGGTTTGGCGTGCTTTAGAGAATTATAGAATGCTTCGGTTGTTTGGCCAGACAGGGTACGCCCGGATGCATCAGTTATGGTGCCTGAAATCATCACGGGTAGTTTGATATCATCTTCTTCAAAAACCGTTTCTACCGCAAATACCGCAGCTTTAGCATTTAAGGTATCAAAGATTGTTTCAATGAGGATGAGATCTGCTCCACCCTCGATTAAACCACGAGTTGAGGCACTATAGTCTTCGACTAAATCGTCGAAACTTATCGCACGAAAACCTGGATCATTTACATCTGGTGACATGCTACAGGTTTTACTCGTAGGACCTATCACGCCTGCTACAAATCGTGGTTTCTCAGATGTTGAAAACTTGTCAGCAGCTTCGCGTGCAACTTTTGCACCTGCTACGTTTAATTCATAAGCGATACCTTCCATCTCATAGTCAGCCATACTGACTTGAGTGGCATTAAAGGTATTTGTTTCTATGATATCCGCGCCAGCTTCTAAATAACTTTCGTGTATTTCACGGATGATTTCAGCTTGAGTAATCGCGAGTAAGTCGTTGTTCCCTTTGATATCTAGGTGATAATCTTTAAAACGTTCACCACGATAGTCTGCTTCTTCAAATTTATGCTGTTGGATCATAGTGCCCATGGCACCATCGAGTATCAGAATACGTTGGTTTAGTAATTCGGTTAATTTTGCGTGTTTATTCATGATCCAGTCTATTAAGCATTTCAGCAAGGGTATGAACTGGATTTATACGTCAATATTAGTTAATAACAAGTCGTATTCATGATAAAACTATGATCTTTAGTTTAAAAACCATGAGGATATCTCATGGTTAGATGTTTGTTTGATTTAACCTAACTCTCTTTTCCACCGAAGTTTCTTTTCGATTGATGAAATAATCATACCTGCTATATCTTTTCCCGTAGCGGTTTCAATACCTTCTAAGCCCGGAGAGGAATTCACCTCAAGTAATAATGGGCCTTTTGCAGAACGTATAATATCCACACCCGCTACTTTTAAACCTAAGGTTTTAGCCGCATCTAAAGCGAGTTTTCGCTCCTTAGCGCTAATCTTTACGACTGCTGCACTGCCGCCTAAATGTAAATTAGCTCTGAATTCACCTGGCGCCGCTGTACGTTCAATCGTCGCTACCACTTTGTTATCGATAACAAAACAACGTAAATCTTTACCATCTGCTTCTTTTACAAATTCTTGTACGAGTAGATTTGCGTGTAAAGCTTTGAAGGCATTGATCACACTTTCTGCAGCTTTTTTAGTTTCTGCTAATACCACGCCACTTCCTTGTGTTCCCTCAAGAAGCTTAACAATTAATGGCGCTCCACCAACCATATCTATTAATTCTCCTGTATCCGTAGGCGAGTTAGCGAATCCAGTAGTAGGAATATTCAACCCTTTTTTGATCAATAACTGTAAGGAAAATAGCTTATCTCGTGATTGTGTTACTGCCGTTGAAGAATTAGTTGTATAAATTCCCATGCTTTCAAATTGACGGGTTAGGGCGCAACCATAAAATGTTAGACTTGGTCGAATTCTAGTAATTACTGCATCTAAATCATTGAGTAATCTACCTCCGCGATAATGTATTTCGGGCATTTCAGAATCCATTTTCATATAGCAATTTTGTATATTTAAAAACTGCACATCATGGCCGCGTTCTACTGCAGCTTCTAGCAAACGTTGATTACTGTATAGCTTAGGATTAGTCGCTAAAACGCCAATCTTTAAACCTGTTTTGGTTTGTTCTTTTTTGCCGTAGAGTTTTTCTAAATCTTTTTTACTCACTTGTCCAAGATGACTAACTGTAGCAGGGTCTACCAACATACGATCTTTCATCGCTTCTCGACCCAACAGCATGCGATAACCCATCGAATCTCGATTGGTTAGGGTTAACTCTATATCCCATGTTTCATTGTTAATGTTGATGGGTGTTTTAATCACAAAGCGTTTTTCGGTAGTGCCATTGGAGCTTTTTATATTTCGTCTATCAATAACCGCAGCTTCACAACGCACAACGGTACGTCGCTCGTTTTGGATCGGATGGACTTCAAAGGTAACCCAAGGCGAATTATCACGTTTGAATTGACTAATATTAAAGGCATGAATGGATGAAGTTTTTGCCCCGGAATCCACTCTCGCTTTTATCGCAGGTATCGCTAAATCAGGAAAACCACACCACTCAGCGCTACCAACAATTATTTTATTTTCCATATATCTTCTCCTTCACAAACATAACAACGAATACTTAAATATAGTTTCATATTCAATATTTAACTTAAAGATAATTTAATAGAGTTATTAAAAATTTAATAACAATCAAATAAGAGCTTTTTCATTGTCTTTAGACCTAAGTCATTTGTTAATTGAATATTTCGTTGCGGAATATCTTCTGGATTCGGAAAGTTATCGATACTTTTTTCAATACTGGCTTCACGTAAGATGTGCAACATGGGGTAAGGTGAACGATTAGTGTAATTACTGGGATCATCAATTGCAGCACCTTCAAAACGGTATTGTGGATGAAAACTCGCTAATTGATAAACACCTTCGTATCCTTGTTTAATTAATAATTCAGTACTAATTTCAAGTAAATCTAAATAACTTTCAAAATCATCAAGAGATTCAGGGAAAATCAGTAAGGTCGTTTCTCGATTAACATCATCGTCCATGGCTTCGAATTGCAGAACTAGATGCTCTAATTGTGATTGCATCTCAGCAGATTGAATAACTTCATAATGAATACGTTGTTTATCGAATTCACGCTTTGCAAATGGGCAGATGCTGTGTTTAATGATTACATTTACAAGCCATTTTTGAGTTTGCTTGATTATTTGTTGAGTATCTTTCATTTGAATTATTAAAACACACCCCCCCACTTTTTGGTTGTTTTTAAGATGAAAATAATGGATATAGTTTATTTTTGCGTTAAACAGTAAACTAAACATACAATCTAAAAGATAGAAAATAATATGTCAGAACACGATGATTATTTAATCAAAAAAGAAAAACGCATTTTAGAAGCAATGCGCAAAACACTCTCGAGTGTTGTAAAAGATGTAACTCCGAGTAATTCATCCTTAAAATCACCACTGACGCAATCAACGACTGACGATATCATTATGTGTTTTGGTCTTATCACAGCGCGTGAACAAGAAATAGAACAACAATTGAAAAAATTTAATCATCAAAAGCCACATTTTACGGATGAGGTTAAGACCACGCACAGCGTTTCTTTAGATAGCTTAAAAGCTACTTTAAAAAAGTCTGATTAATACCATATGTCGACTAAAACCTATGCAGAATATTCTACCGAAGAGTTACGGTTTTTAACCCAAGGGGTAATGACATATTTAGATGCCTGGGAAATGACTAACGAACAAATTCTCATTGTTTTAGGTTTAAACAACGAAGTCAAAACCAGAAAATTACAAGCGTATCGAAATGGTTCTGAAGTCTTTCCTGATTTTTCCGATCTGATGGCTAGGGTAGACCATATTATCGGCATAGCCGATGCATTAAGAACACAATTTCCTTTTAGTGAGCAAATGCGTTTAATGTGGTTACGTAAACCACATCGACGTTTCCAGCGTAATCAACCATTGAATGTTATGCTGGATAATGAGTCAGCCAATGGCCTTTTAAAAGTTCGAATGGAAGTTGATTGTAATTACGCTTATGCCATTTCAGAAGCCATGCGAGATCAACAACAAAGCTAGACAAATTCTTAGCTTCAATCTACTCTTGCTCGCATGACTGAAGACGAACTTCTTAATCTTGATGCGCAACATCTGTGGCATCCCTATACCAGCTTCTCGAAGCCTACTCCAGTACTGCCTGTTATTGGTGCTGAAGGTGTTCATATAGAGCTCGCCAATGGTCAAAAGTTGATTGATGGTATGTCATCTTGGTGGTCAACGATTCACGGATACAATCATCCAATATTAAATAAGGCATTAATTGATCAAACTCAAAAGATGTCGCATGTAATGTTTGGTGGATTAACCCACGAGCCTGCTGTGAGATTAGGTAAAAAGTTGGTCGATATGACTTGCGAGAATCTGCAACACGTTTTTTTAGCAGATTCTGGTTCAGTATCAGTAGAAGTGGCGATTAAAATGTCGCTGCAATATTGGTTTGCGCAAGGTAATACTAAGAAAACCAAACTGTTAACGGCACGAAATGGGTATTATGGAGATACCTTTGGTGGTATGGCTGTATGCGATCCTGTCAACGGTATGCATGAAATGTTTACGGGTGTATTGCCTCAACATATCTTTGCTGAAGCACCACAGACACTCACTGAAAACGGTGACTCTATTGCTTGGAATCCTAAATTTATCCATGATTTTAAAACTAAGTTAGTTGAAAATCACTCGCAAATTGCAGCAGTCATTATCGAACCTATGGTACAAAATGCTGGAGGAATGCGTTTTTATCATGCCGAGTATTTACAAGCAGTACGTCAACTATGTGATGAATATGATGTGCTCTTAATTCTTGATGAAATAGCCACAGGATTTGGTCGGACAGGCACCTTATTTGCTTATGAACAAGCTAATATACAGCCAGATATTCTGACTGTGGGTAAAGCATTAACCGGCGGTACAATGACTCTGGCTGCTACTTTAACCTCAAAAAAAGTTGTCGATGGTATTGAATCGGATGGGAAAGGCCTTCTTATGCATGGTCCAACCTTTATGGGTAATCCGCTCGCTTGTAGTGTTGCTAATGCCAGTATTGACTTATTATTAGAATCCAATTGGCAAACTAATATCGATAGATTATCAACTCAGTTAAGAGATGAACTTGCAATCTGTTCAGAATTAGATTGTGTCAAAGAAGTTAGGGTTAAAGGAGCAATCGGTGTCGTTGAGTTACATCAATCTTTAGACACTGTTTGGTCTCAACCGCAATTCACAAAAAGAGGGGTATGGCTGAGACCGTTTGGGAAATTAGTCTATTTAATGCCAGCTTACATCATGCAAAAACAGCATTTAACGACGCTGACAAGATCTATCTATGAAGTATTGAGCGAATGGAATCTTGCTCAAAATTAACCCACATGAGTTGTCGATAAAACAGTATTGTTTAGTAATTATACAAAGAACAGATGCAAAACCGCTTAAAAGTAGGGGGGTGTCATTTTTTCTATAGTTTTGTACTATGCTTGATATAACCCCCAATAAACGATCAGGTAACCCCATGACCAGATTCGCTTTTGTATTATTTTTCGCGATTTTACTGAGTGCTTGCTCTTCAAGCCCAAAATCAAATTACAACGTAGCTAGCCAACCTACGGTTCATTACGATTATGTATATGATCCTTATTATTCCAACTATAGACCCAGTTACTCTCATTACAGTCCTTTTATTAACCGTTATCCCTATCGTTACCCACGCACTTACAGTACTCGCTATCATTCTAATAAACGCTATAAACACAAGGGACGTCATCATAAGAATAAGCATAGAAATCGACATGGAGTAAGGCATCAAAAACATATCCAGCAGCACAAGCGGGTAAAACGAAATTTCATCAAAGGAAAAAAAGCAAAACGCATCAATCGTCATAGAAACGGACGTTCCAAAAAAATCTATAGAAATAAAAAAATAAGAGTTCGCAAGCAACATAGGAAAGCAACTAGGAATAAAACTAGAAGATATAAACAGTCTTACAGAAAGTATTAATACTTAACGACAAAAGTAGGGGGCTTCATTAATCTTTATACAGTTTGGGATTAAATGTATCTCGAAGAAAATCACCTAATAGATTGATTACAATCACTAAAAGTATCAAGAATGCACCAGGTATTAGCGTGATCCACCATGAGCCTGAGAACAAGTATTGCTTACCAACACTTATCAATGAGCCTAAACTCGGTTCTGTAACGGGCATCCCTAAGCCCAAAAACGACAAACTTGCTTCAGTGATAATCGCGTTCGCAATTTGTACAGTAGAGATAACAAAGATCGGTGATAAACAATTTGGTAAGATATGTTTAAACATAATTATGATAGGGCTAAAGCCCATGACTTTAGCCGCATCCACATATTCTTTTTCTTTTTCAGCAAGAACACTAGAGCGAACAGTACGCGCTATTTGAGGCCATTCAGCCAATCCAATAATCAAGATCAGTATTACCATAGCCCATTGATTAAAGGCATCACTACCAAAGGCACTTTGTACAATGGCTAGAATAATAATAGCCACCATCAACGTTGAAAACGACAGTTGTACGTCAGCAATTCGCATCAGAATACTATCGGTTTTCCCACCCACATAACCAGAAACTAAGCCGATACTAATGCCAATCAGTGCTTGTAACAGCACTGCTAGAATTCCGATCATTAAAGATACACGCATACCGTATAGGATCGTGCTCCACAAATCTCGCCCTTGATCATCCGTTCCTAAAAAGAAGCGTTCATCTGCACCAGGTTCCCAAACTGGAGGCAATTCAGAATCCATAATATCTAGAAGCTGAAGATTGTATGGATCAAAAGGTGCTATTAAGGGGGCGAACACCGCCATGAATATAAATATCAAGAATATAATACTACTGATAATGGCTACTTTATCGCGTTTAAAATTATAGAAAAAATCCGATTCAATGAAACGCTGTAACTTGCTTTTAGGCTTGGTAATTTGAGATGCACTCATGCTTTCGTCAACTGAACTCATTACTTACTCTTACCTAATAAATTTACCGTAGGATTTATGATGCCGTAGAGAAGATCAACCAAAGTATTCACGACCACAAAGAGAAATCCAACGAACATGATATAGGCCACAATTAATGGAATATCGGAACGTTCTACGGCTTCTAAAAACATAAAGCCCATACCCGGCCATTGGAAAACAGATTCTGTGAGTATGGTATAAGCCACCATGATCCCAATTTGTACGCCACCGACCGTAATCACAGGTAGCATGGTATTTTTGAGAGCATGTTTGAAATACACTTTGGTGGCGCTTAATCCTTTTGCTCTGGCAAATTTGACGTATTCTGAGCTCAAAACTTCTAACATTTCGGCTCGAACCAAACGTATAAACAATGGCAACATGATTGATGACAAAGCTATCGCTGGCATGATGATATGCATAATGCCATCAACAGTTAAAAAATTGGTTTTCCAATAACCAATGACATGCACAATTTCGCCACGACCAAAAGAGGGCATCCAGCCTAATTTAACTGAAAAAATATAAATCAA
>CALJIH010000089.1 GCA_937974135.1 uncultured Cocleimonas sp.
ATGTGGTGCTAGAAACCAAAGACCCTGCAAACTTTGGGAGCGAGTACCTAGCTGTAATCATGGTTTGAAAGAACCTATCTTTAAAGGTAGATGCCTAAAGTAAGTTCTCTCTAATCATGGACTAAACTGATTAGAAAACTACTTAAAAGTGGGGGGTGTAGTGGCATAGTAAAAGTGTACACCTTTTTATAGGTGATATTATCACCTCATTATCAGCAAGGTGCACTATGCCAAAGAAAACAAGACCTACATACTCCCCGGAGTTTCGTTTAGAAGCAGCTCAACTCGTCACTGATCAAGATTACTCTATTCGAGAAGCATCAGAGGCAATGAATGTATCAAAAGGGGCAATAGAACTCTGGGTTCGACAGCTACGATCTCAACAAAAGGGTGTCGTTATTAAAGGAGCTCCTTTAACGGTCGAACAAGAAGAAATAAGGGTGCTAAAAAAGAGAATTAAACGTATCGAACAGGAAAACGATATCTTAAAAAAGGCTACAGCTCTCTTGGCCTCAGACTCACTCAAAAGTTTGTGATTATTCAACAGTTTCAAGAGAGCTTTTCCCTCACTCAGTTATTCAATGCATTCAAGGTCAACAGAACAAGTTACTACACATGGCGTAACGCCCAACTTAAGAAACCTTCTCTTAAGTCCTTGAAAGAATACTCAGCTTTGCAACTTATCCACCAAGAAAGTAAAGGATCTGCAGGCGCCCGAACGCTGTCAAAGATAGCGACTCAAAGAGGGATTCCTATTAGTCGTTATCGAGCCTCTAAGCTCATGAAGAACCTAGGTTTAGTGAGCAAGCAACCTCCCAACCATTTTTATAAGAAAGCAGAGCAGCCGCACGTAGATATTCCAAATAAGTTAAATCGTGCATTTGATGTAAAACATCCTAATACAGTATGGTGTGGTGATATTACTTACATCTGGGTAGGTAAACGCTGGGCATACCTTGCGGTAGTGATCGATCTATTTTCACGTAAACCGATTGGATGGGCTTTATCGTATTCCCCCGATACTCAGCTAACAACAAAAGCCCTGACTATGGCCTTTGAAGCAAGAGGTAAACCTAAAGGATTGATGTTTCATTCTGATCAAGGTTGTCATTACATCAGCAAACAGTTCCGCCAATTATTGTGGCGCTATCAGATTAAACAGAGCATGAGTCGCAAAGGAAACTGTTGGGATAATAGCCCTATGGAACGTTTCTTTAGAAGCTTAAAGACAGAGTGGATACCGCGATCAGGGTACCTCTCGTTTAAAGAAGCTAAACGAGAGATTATAGATTATGTCATTGGTTACTATTCGAAAGTAAGACCTCATCAACATAACGGAGGATATCCTCCTAATGTTGTTGAATTGCAGTATGCAATGACCTAAAACAATGTGTACAGTTTTACTTGACCACTACACCCCCTACTTTTGATGTGTTTACAAACCTATTAAAGCTATTCAGATGCATTTAACTCTTTTAGTTTTCTTGTCAGCGTATTTCGGCCCCAACCTAATAATTCGGCAGCATCTTTTTTACGCCCACCCGTTTTTTCTAGTGCTGCTGAGACAGCAATACTTTCAAATTTTGGAGTGACTGTATCTAGTATTCTTGTCTCACCTCGATTTAAACGTTGAATCATATTTTTGTATAACAACTTCTCCCAATCTAACTCTGTTTTATTATGGCTATCTCGTAGATCGGAGGGTAAATCTTCAATGGTCACTTCTTGACCGGTTGCCATTACTGTTAACCAGCGACTGACGTTTTCTAATTGGCGAACATTACCAGGCCATTTTAAGGTTTGAAGGTAATCAATAACCTCAGCACTTAGAATCTTTTTCTCAGCCTGTAATTCTTGCGAAGCCTGAACAAGGAAGTGGTCTAACAGAACAATAATATCTTCATCCCTTTCTCGTAAAGCCGGGATTTGTAGTCGAATAACATTTAAGCGATGAAACAAATCTTCACGAAATGTTCCGTTTTGTACATGTTCTTCAAGGTTTTGATGCGTCGCGGCAACCACTCTTACATCAACCTTTATTGCTTGAGTACCGCCAACGCGATAAAACTCACCATCTGCTAAAACGCGTAATAAGCGCGTTTGTAATTCTGCGGGCATATCACCAATTTCATCTAAAAATAAGGTACCGCCATTGGCTTGCTCAAATCGACCTTTGCGTTGCGCTTGTGCACCGGTAAAGGAACCTTTTTCATGACCAAACAATTCAGATTCTAAAAGCTCCTTGGGAATTGCTGCTGTATTTATTGCAATGAAATCTTTATGTGACCTTGGACTGTGGGTGTGCAATGCTTTAGCAACGAGCTCTTTACCAGTACCAGATTCGCCCGTAATCAACACCGAGATACTGGTTTTACTTAATCTTCCTATGGTTTTAAACAATGATTGCATAGCTACGGATTGGCCAATAATTTCTTTTTCAGAAATTGCCGTTTCAACATCGTTGTACATTCGGCTCTCTCTAGAGAGGCTGCTTTCTTTATCTAAATCTGCATTCGCTTTTACATTTTCTTTCTTGTATTGGGTTTTTTTTGATGAGCATGCACGTCTTGCTAATTCCACCGCTTCATTGATATCAAAGGGTTTTGGTAGGTATTCAAAAGCGCCACTGTCATATGCAGACATGGCACTATCCATATCCGAATAGGCAGTCATTATAATAATGGGCAAATCTGGGTTTTTACTGTGAATCTCTTTAGTCAATTCCAGTCCACTCATGCCTGGCATTCGGATATCAGAAATGATCGCATCAGGAATTTCAGCATTTGATGCCGTTAGTGCGTTCAATAAATCGCTGGTAAATTCAAATGCTGTTATTTTCATTCCTGCTTTTTCTAAAGCACGTTGCAAAACCCAGCGAATAGATTGATCATCATCTATGATCCAAATATTTTCTACTGTGTCGAGAGCATTATTGTTACTAGATTCATTCATTTTAAATTCTCTCTAAGAATTGTCTATCGGTAGCGATAATGTAAAACAGGTTTCACCCGGTTGTGATTCAAACTCGATAACACCGTTCTGACGTTGAGCCAACGATTGCGCGATCGATAAGCCTAAACCCGTGCCATAGGTAGAGCCACTAATCATGGGGAAGAATAATTTATCTCGTATATCATCAGGCACACCAACACCATCATCTTTTACTTCTAAATGTAACGATAGCTTGTGCTGTTTGTTGTTAATTATGTGATTACGTTTAACTCGAGTCTTGAACGCGATATTGCCACTTTCACCAACAGCTTTTAGTGCATTTACTACAATGTTTAAAACAATTTGAATCAAATTATCTAAGTCTGCATTGAACGTTGGTATGCTTGGATCGTAATCGAAGGTAAAAGAGACATCTTCAGGAATATCTATCTTTATCAAGCGTCGAACACGCTCCAACACTTCATGGATATTTATTAACTGGTTTTTATTTGGCTCACGAGAACCTAACATTCTATCCACTAAATTTTGTAATCTATCTGCTTCGGCAATTATGATATTCGTGTATTCTTTTAAGTCACCATCAGTAAGCTCACTCTCTAATAATTGTGCCGCACCCCGCACACCTCCTAAAGGATTTTTAATCTCGTGCGCCATGCCACGAACTAATTTTTGTGTCGCTTGTTGTTGACTTAATAACTGATCTTCTCGAGCTACCCTTAATTGATGATCGGTACGAAATATTTCTAATACGATGCCGGCATAATCACCTTCATTAAAAATTGGGGTAGCGATGCAGTCTATGGTGGTTATGCGTTCTTGTTTGTTATGCAGATAACAACCTCTTATCGCATGTGGTTTAGCATTGTTTGAGACAAACTCAATCGCAAATTGAATTTCTTCTGTATTCAGTTCTTGTTTAAGAATGGTATCAAAATGTTTATTTATCGCTCTTTCACGAGACTGACCAAATAGGTTTTCTGCAGCCGCATTCATTTTTACAACCGTATGTGACTTGTCTAAAACGATTATTGAAGTACTTAATGTGTCTTCAATGAGATCTGATGCTAATGATGATTTTGAAATTTCAGTCACGATATTCTCTGTAATTTTTCTCAGTATTCATTTAATACTTTGTAAGCAAGCTTCAAGCCAACTTTGGATGAGCATTTAAAATAAGGCTAGTTACTCACTAAAGACTCATTATGGTGTTTTTCTGAATTTAACGCACTATTTTAGTGCGTTTATTGACTAAATTTTTCTGATATACGCTATTTATCTCTCAAAATTCCAAAAAATGCCGCCTACAAAAGTTGGCACACTCTGTGCAAAGAACTAGGAATTACTGACTTTCTAATATTTTAATTAAGGAGAAACATGCATGAAATTAGTCACTGCAATTGTAAAACCTTTCAAACTCGATGATGTGCGTGAAGCACTCTCAGAGATTGGTGTTGCCGGAATCACTGTAACTGAAGTAAAAGGATTTGGCCGACAAAAAGGGCATACCGAACTGTATCGAGGCGCGGAGTACGTTGTCGATTTTCTACCAAAAGTAAAAATTGAAGTGGCAGTTGATTCTTCAATTCTCGATCAAGTGGTTGAGGCTATTTCTAGTGTTGCAAACACTAAAAAAATTGGTGATGGAAAAATCTTTGTCAGCAGTATCGAACAGGCGATTCGAATCCGTACCGGTGAGACAGGTCCAGAAGCGCTTTAAGCGTCCAAAAATTCAGGAGAAATACAATGGAAAACAATATATTTGAATTGCAGTACGCAATAGATACTTTTTACTTCTTAGTGTGTGGTGCACTGGTTATGTGGATGGCCGCAGGCTTTTCAATGCTAGAAGCGGGTTTAGTACGTTCAAAAAGCACGACTGAAATTTTAACTAAGAATATCGCATTATTTGCCATCGCCTGTACTGCTTACTTAGTTGTTGGTTACAACATTATGTATGATGGCGGATTTATGTTATCAGGCATTGCTTTAGATGGTGCTGAAAATGCTGAAGCTTTAACCGCAACAGTATTAAAAGAGTCCGCAGAAGCAGGCTTTGGTGGTGGCGCTGTTTATTCCAACGCCTCTGACTTTTTCTTCCAGGTTGTTTTTGTTGCAACTGCTATGTCTATTGTCTCAGGTGCTGTAGCTGAACGTATGAAGCTTTGGGCTTTTTTAGCTTTTGCTGTAGTGATGACTGCATTTATATATCCAATAGAAGGTTCTTGGACTTGGGGCAATAAACCAGTTGGTATATTTGGATTTGAGTTTTTTAAGCTTTCTGATTTCAAATTCTCTGATTTCGCTGGTTCTGGAATCGTTCATATGGCAGGTGCTGCAGCTGCATTAGCAGGTGTGTTGATCCTTGGTGCACGTAAAGGCAAATACACTAAAGATGGAAAAATAAATCCAATTCCAGGTGCGAACTTACCTTTAGCAACTTTAGGAACATTTATCCTTTGGATGGGATGGTTTGGTTTCAATGGCGGGTCTGTACTTAAGCTTGGTGATATTACAAATGCTAATGCTGTAGCCATGGTATTTTTAAATACTAATGCAGCCGCAGCAGGTGGTGTTATCGTTGCACTTATAGTTGCTCGAGTTTTATTTGGTAAAGCTGACTTAACCATGGCTTTAAATGGAGCACTTGCTGGATTAGTTGCTATTACAGCTGAACCATCTACACCAAGTCCATTAATGGCTACTATTATTGGAGCGATCGGCGGATTAATCGTTGTCTTCTCAATTGTAGGTTTAGATAGACTAAAAATAGATGACCCTGTCGGAGCGATTTCTGTTCACGGTGTTGTTGGCTTTTGGGGCTTAATGGCAGTACCTCTAACAAAAGATGACGCATCCTTCTTGGGTCAATTAGTTGGTGCAGCAACAATCTTTATTTGGGTATTTATCACCTCGTTTATTGTTTGGATGATTCTTAAAGCCATTATGGGCATTAGAGTTTCTGAAGAAGAAGAGTACGAAGGTGTTGATATTGGTGAGTGTGGTATGGAAGCATACCCTGAGTTCACTAAAGGCTAATCACCTTAGCACTTAGTTGCAATAAAGGCCGGG
>CALJIH010000090.1 GCA_937974135.1 uncultured Cocleimonas sp.
CAAGAACATACCTTACAGTTATTGCACCCTAAGGATTATGATTATTTCCGTATTCTGAGAAATAAATTAGGCTGGAGTGTAAGGCCTTAATGGAATTATTTAGTCAATAAACGCATAAAAGTAGGGGGGTGTACTTAAAAAAGACACCCCCCTACTTTTAAATAGTTTATCGCTTATTCTGCTAATAGCTTAGCGATCAAACTTTCGATCTTTATAGCTTGCGCATCGCCTTGATGTGTTTCACCAATAAAGTTAGCACGCACGTTTCCTTTTTTATCGACGATGAAATAGGAAGGCCAATAACGATTCTTCATACGTTTCCAAAAGCCCATATCATTATCAACCATCACGGCATTAGTGATTTTAAACTGCTTTATTTTTGCTTTGATATTCGCATGGATTTTTTCGTGTTCAAACTCTGGTGAATGAATACCAATAATTTGAAAACCTTTTGGTTTATATTGTTTTTCAACGGTATGCAGCCAAGGAAAAGAGCGATAACAATTCCAACAATCAAAGGTCCAGAAATCAACCAAGGTCACTTTGCCTAATAAGTCTTTTTTGGTCAAAGGCTTTGAATTCAACCATTCTTGTGCTGATGTCTGGGTAAATTCAGGAAACGCATAAGCAGGTTTTGCTTTTGCGGGTAAGGTAGAGATTAACCCACCCAGAATAAATAATAAAAAAATAAAAAATAGTGTTGGGGATTTTTTGAACCGTTTAAACATGACTTTCAACCTTAAATTTAAAAAGCAACAGGCATAACCCTAGAGAACATCTATTCCGTAGTGTCTTTACCCTCTTCTAAACTATTAAACGCTGTTAGTTGTTCTTCAGATGCCTTTTCCTGATATTTTTCTTTGTATTCGTTATAGGGCATGCCGTAAATCACTTCACGCGCTTGATCATAATCCACCGTTTCGCCGCGTTCATTTGCCTCACCCATATACCATTTTGATAAGCAGTTGCGACAGAAACCTGCCATATTCATCAAATCAATATTTTGTACGTCATTTCGCTTGCGGAAATGTCCTAACATCTTGCGCCATGCGGCAGCTTCAATTTCTAATTGTGTTTGTTTATCCATGTTTTCCTCATAAAAAATGTTCAAAAGAATGTCTTTAATCATTTAAAAAGACACCCCCCTACTTTTAGCGGATTTATTAAGAAATGGTTCTTAACCTTCGCGAAGTGTTAAATTGATTTTACATTAAACCCAATCTAACTTGGGTGCTTCATCCAAGATGCTATTGTAATGTTGTTTTACTTTTTGCATATCGATTCGATTTAAAAAAGATGAGTACGCCAAATAACTTAGCAGGAAGCGTTTATCACTCGCCCATGGCGGTAAATACTTTGGCTTTTTTAACAAACCTTTATGCGCTAATTGGCTGAGTACAGGAATATCATCTAAATCTAATTTTCCACAAAAGATTAGAGGTAAACAATCGACACGATTCGTCGATACGATGGCTCTAAAGAAGTTATGCACGCGCAATAAACCATTCAAATACACATTATCTTTAGTGAATGGCGCACCACCTGAGATGATGCCACCTCTAAATACACGACGCGTGTTTTCAAAGGCTTGCTCTTTACTTTCTACACGTTCTACAAAATATCGGTAGACTTCAATAAAATCTGCGCCATCAATCGCCATTTGAATACCAAGAACGCGATCAGATAAACGTCGCATTCGATCAATATCCATAGTGCCTGTGATAAATTCTGCAAAAACCGCCAATCCTTCCTGAGTACGAGTCGTTCCTGCATGGCTGGAACCTAGCATTGGCAAGTGATCTTGGTTTCTACCATTTAACGCCGTGCCTACATGGATATGTGCTTCGTGATTAATCAGTTGTACGACATCACGGTCAGTAAATTTTGCACCAGAGCGTATCCGAATGCGTGTAGGGCCGGCAAGCGCGTTGGCTGATAATTCATCCGCTAAATACACCTCTGGGGCGTCTTCACCAAAGGCCTTTTCCACCGCTAGTTTCATTTCTTCAATGACTTGTTCCGCTGATCTATCAGCGTCTTGTGGCGCACCTAAATCAATATTCGAAAGCGATTCGATAACATCGTCAAACTGTTGCGCCAATAATAAAGAGGTCGACATACCATCAGTTAAGGGATCATTCGGCGCACCGTATAGTTCTTTTGAATAATGATGAAATTGCTCGGTACCCGCGGCGCTTAGCATTAAGGCACTATTCGCTATCACTTGCGCTTGGCGATTCAACCAAGAATCAATCACTGAATCACCTAACTGCGATTGAATCTGACTGACCTGCATGATCACTTCACTCGGTTCAAAATGCGGATAGGTAACTTCAGGTAATTTTTGTTCTTTATTTTTAAAAAAGCTTTCCCGTATTTCTGCTGGCCAACTGATATGACTAAGAATACGAATACCGCGGGATGCTTGGTAAAGTTGACTGTTTAAATCGGCAATACGTTGGTCGTCTTTATTCATAAAATTACAGCAAAAAAGCTTCAAATTGAGGGGGTATCATTTTAATTATGCGTTAATGCATGATAAAAAGACACCCCCCTACTTTTAGCGGTTTTTTGAATATTTAGTAGATATTTCATACTGATTACCACTTCTAATTATTTGTTAATTAGGTAGTTTTTTATTTTTGTTTCATTTTTGTTCTCTTTTTATAGAAATTCTGTAATAATCTTTCTAAGCAAATTTTATTTTCAAACAGAATGCTCTCACATATTTATCTAAAAGATTTCGCCATAATTGAACAACTCGATTTAGAGCTTAGATCGGGCATGACTGCGTTAACCGGAGAAACCGGCGCAGGTAAATCTATTTTGGTTGATGCGATTGGCTTGGTTTTGGGCGATCGTGCTGATAGTGGCGTAGTGCGACACGGCGCTGAAAAAACAGAAATCACATTAAGTGTTGATATTGAAGATACACCAACGGCCAAACAATGGCTGCTTGAGCAGGATTTGATTTTAGATGATGCAGACGATGAATGTATTTTACGCCGAGTGATAACCGCATCGGGTAAGTCGCGTGCTTGGATTAATGGTTCGCCCTGTAATTTAAAACTGATGCGCGAACTCGGCGAACAGTTGGTTGATATTCATGGCCAACACGAACACCAATCGTTAATGAAAAAAACCATGCAAAGATCAATGCTGGATGACTTTGCAGAAAATCATACGTTGTTAAAGGCTGTCTCAGAGGCATTTGAAAACTGGAAAAACCTAAAAAATAAGCTTGAACTATTGAGTAATCAAAACAGTGATTATCAAGCGAAACTCGATTTACTTCGTTTTCAAACGCAAGAGTTGGATGAATTACAAATGTCTGAAAACGAATCGCAATCTTTAGATGAAGAGCACGCTCGCTTAGCTAATTCTGGTGAATTAATCGAAGCCAGTTCTCAGAGTGTATCGCAACTTTATGATGCAGATGAGCAATCTATTTATGCAAACATTAGCGATGTTGTACAACGCATTGATGCCGCAAAACAATTAGATTCTACCTTGCAAGAGCCACTGGAAATGCTTCAAGGTGCACAAATTCAAATTCAGGAAGCTGCTGATTTATTACGTCGCTATCAAGAGTCGATTGAGCTAGACCCTGAACGTTTAAGTTGGGTCAATCAGCGTTTATCGAGCTTTCACGAGCTCGCACGCAAACATCAAACAAACCCAGAACAGTTATTTGAGAAATGGCAATCTTTACATGCACAATTACAGTCACTGAGTGGTGATGATTATGATTTGGATGCTTTACAAGCCAAGCTAGATACAAGCGAAGCAGATTATTTAAAAGCAGCTAAAAAATTATCTAAAGCTAGAATTAAATCTGCAAAAACTCTATCTAACGACGTCACTAAAGAAATGCAACAATTGGGCATGGAGGGTGGAAAATTCATTATTCAAATTAATCAAAGCAGCATTTACAGCCAGCATGGTATTGATACGATTGAGTATGAGGTGAGTGCCAACCCTGGACAACCATTGAAAGCGCTAAATAAAGTAGCGTCTGGTGGTGAATTATCACGTATATCATTAGCCATCCAGATGATCGCGGCGCAAAAAATCACGCTACCTGCTTTAATATTTGATGAAGTTGATAGTGGAATTGGTGGTGGTATTGCCGAGGTTGTTGGGAAGCAGTTACGAAAGTTGGGGTCTACCAGGCAAGTATTATGTGTTACGCATCTTCCACAAGTAGCGTCATGCGCGCATAACCATCATAAAGTGACTAAGATAAAAGAAAAAACAAATACGAGTACTGGAATGATTGTTCTCGATGACACTCAACGAGTTGAAGAAATAGCACGCATGATGGGTGGTTTAGATATTACCCAAACAACCCTAGATTTAGCAGAAGAAATGTTACTGCATTAATATACCAGTGCCGCTTAGAATAGATTCCAATGACTAGAAGATTTTGAAGTTGATGATTTTGTGGTGGTGATTTCATCATTTACAGCATCAATAGTTTTATTGGTATTTCCAGTTTCCAAACCACTGTTCAAAGAGCTTAAAATACTATCTTGAATTGACCCTTCCGCGGTTTCATCCATAGGAAATTCATCTTCCTCGGTTAAGTCAGCCGCATTGCCATCGAATAACACCACTATTTCTGGCTCTTTAGGAATTTTTACATCTGTAGATTTAGCGATTATGTTTGAGCTGTTTGATGCATCTTTAACCGCATCATTCTTATCGAGATAATTTAGTATGCCATCACCATCGCTATCCAACACATAACCTTCTACTTTAGTTGGCAAACTATCACCGTCGTCGTTAGCATCTAAATAATTTGGGACACCGTCGGCATCAGTATCATCATTAATTGCAGTGCTATCTTTGTTTAAATCTTCAAACTTGGTTAAAACGCCATCATTATCGTCATCTTCATCTAAGGCATCAATAATACCATCACGATCTGAGTCTTGAGGCGCGTTGACATCCAAGCCAATCTCAATAGCATCTGAAACCTTATCATTATCTGAATCTCTACTGAGATGATTCGTGCCTAATATTTTTTCTAGCTCATTAGATAAACCATCATTATCAGAATCAGTATGCCTGTTGATGATCATGTGATCTGGTTTTTCTGACTGCGGTTTTTTTACCTTAGCAACTATTTTGTCAGATTTTGGGTTCTTTTTAATTTCAACGACTGGGTTTTGTTTAGGTTGCTGTGTCTCTTTTTTTGTTACTATTTTTTCTGGTTTATTAACCTTCTTCTTAACTAGAATTTTATTTAAACGTTGAAATTTACCATCTAAGTAATCTGGTTTTCCATCATTATTATGATCCGGTAGCTTAACGTTATCGTCAATACCATCTCCATTATTATCAACTGCGCCTTCACGATTGATATCAAAAGCATCGTCTATACCATCACGGTTTTTATCTTGATTTAGGAAACCTGATTCTTCGCCATCTGCAATGCCGTCATTATCAGAGTCCGTATCTAAATAATCTAAAAGCCCATCATTATCACTATCTTTTTTACTTTCTAAATAGGTAGGTAAGCCATCATTGTCATCATCATAATCTAGCGCATCAATCACACCATCATTATCGCTGTCTAACGGCGAATTGTGGTTTTTTCCGACCTCATCACCGTCTTTCACATTGTCACCATCTGTATCAGAAAGATAAGACTCTGAACCAATTTTTAATTCATAGGCATCTGAGAGACCATCACCATCGCTATCATCTTGAGCAGCAAAAGAAGGCCCTGAAACACAAAACAAAAATAGCATTACAGCAACACTGAAACTGCAAAGATTAGATACATTTTTGCATAACGTTGATGATTGTTTGTTACCCAAAAGTCTTGATAACGTCACTAGATTCCCCTTTTGAGCAATTTTAAATTGATGCTGATGTTTTTTATAAACCAACACTATTTTGCTCTTTTTATTTTAATTATTAGCTGTTTAAGCTTGTCACGAATATACAGTTACAGCAATTATTTTCCGAGTAACGGCACCGTTTATTAAAGGGTAATTTTTAGCGATTAAAAAGACACCCCCCTACTTTTAGAGGGTTTTGATCAAAAGAGTCAACGTAATTTAAAAAACACTGCCTTTTACGTCAAACAAACGAATATATTCATTCGTCGCATATCTATCTGTCATTCCTGCGACATAATCTGCAATGACTCTAGCCTGACCAATTATGCCGCTTTCAACCAATGCCTCGCGAGCAAGAGTTAAATGCCTGGGTGGTAATAAACGTAAATCTTTCATGAACACATCAAACAAAGATTCTATGACCTGATGCGCCTTACGTGTCATTCGATACACTTTGTGGTGATAATAGAGATTTTCGCGTAAGAACTTTTTAAGTTCTTGATTATGGTTTCGCATTTCATCACTAAAGCTAATAAGTTGTTCAGTATGATTCCTCACATCATCAATAGTCTGCGGGTTAACTTCTGCAATTTTTGCTCTACTCGTTTCGACAAGATCAATGACTTGTTCACCAATCATTCTGCGAATAGTTTCATGTACACGACGATTGCCTGTTAAATCAGGATATTTCCACATCACTTTATCGTACTGAGTACTAAACAATTGCATCTCACGCATCTGCTCAATATTTATTAACCCAGAGCGCAAACCATCATCAATATCATGATTGTTGTAAGCAATTTGATCAGCGATATTCGTAAGCTGTGCTTCAAGAGAAGCTTGCTTTTTCTCAATGAAACGCTGACCAACGTCACCTAACTTAGTTGCATTTTTTAAGGAGCAGTGTTTCAAAATACCTTCGCGAGTTTCAAAGCATAGGTTCAGGCCATCAAATTCTGCATAGTTTTGCTCTAAAATATCAAGAATTCGAAGTGATTGTAGGTTGTGCTCAAAACCACCATATTCTTTCATACAAGCGTGTAATGCATCTTGACCAGCATGCCCAAACGGGGTGTGTCCAATATCATGCGCCAATGCTATTGCTTCTGTTAAATCTTCATCTAATAACATAGTACGAGATATTGATCTTGCAATCTGGGCAACTTCTAGTGAATGAGTTAGGCGCGTTCGGTAAAGATCACCTTCATGATTAACAAATACCTGAGTTTTATATTCTAAACGTCTAAAACCAGTGGAATGAATAATTCTGTCACGATCTCTTTGAAATTCTGAACGGTAAGTAGGTGCCGGCTCGGAGAAAATTCTACCTTTACTTTGCTTTGGATCTGCAGCATAAGGCGCTCGATTAGCGTTTATTTTTTTATCTGTCATTAGGTTAATGATTTCCTAAGACTTTCTGCAAAGCGTCTTTATCAAAATCTTTGGTTATAAAGCTTTCTCCCATAGACTTCATCAGAATTAGATGTAAAACACCATCTTGTACTTTTTTATCAATCGACATCAATTTACTAAATTGTTCTGCATCAATCTCTTTAGGCGGACCAACAGGGAGATTTGCTCTAGTCAATAAATCACGCATCCCTTTAATATCGTCATCATTAATCCAACCGTGTTCTTTTGAGAGTTCCGCCGCCATTATCATTCCTGCTGCTACGGCCTCTCCATGAAGCCACTTGCCGTAACCTAAACCAGTTTCAATCGCATGACCGAATGTATGCCCTAGATTTAATAATGCTCTTTGCCCTGCCTCTTTTTCATCAGCGGCTACAATTGCTGCTTTGTGTTCACATGATCTTTTAATCGCATAAGCTAAAGCTTCGGGATCACGCTTCAATAGCTTATTCATATTTAAATTTAACCAATCAATAAACTCTAAATCGTTGATATAGCCATATTTAATGACTTCAGCGATACCAGCGCTTAATTGTCTATCATCGAGTGTATTTAAAGTCTCAGTATCAATAATGACGCATTCAGGTTGGTGAAATGCACCTATCATATTTTTACCAAGAGGATGATTAACTCCAGTTTTTCCTCCCACTGATGAGTCGACCATTGCAAGCAATGTGGTCGGTACTTGGATAAAGTTTATGCCACGTTGATATGAAGCCGCTGCAAACCCAGAAATATCTCCAACTACACCTCCACCTAAAGCAATAAGAGTTGTTTTACGATCACAACGGGCGGTTAACATTTCAGTATGCACCTGCCCTAGAGTTTCCATCGTTTTATATTCTTCACCGTCAGGTAAAATAACATCAATATTCTTAAAGTCTGACGTTAGTTGATGAATAGACTCAATATACAATGGTGCAATTGTTGTGTTGGAAACTATAGAAGTAGAATTCCCTTTTATAAAGGGTTTACATAACTCAGAATTTTTTAAAATCCCTGAACCTATGAAAATAGGATAGCTACGTTCTCCAAGGTCAACATTAAGTGTCTCCATTTATCCTTTGTCCTCTGATATTTTTTTATTTTTAAGATCACTCTGTTTCAAAGCATTTTCAACTCGTTTTACTATAACATTTGCTTTTTGCTTGCCTGTAGTTATGACTAAATCAGAAACTTCTTTATAAAAAGGTTCTCTATCTTTTAGTAAACTTTTAAGCGTTTCTAATGGATTTGAGGTTTGCATAAGTGGTCTTGATTTATCATGGCGAATTCTGGAATATAATAATTCTGCAGTTGTAGATAAATAAATGACTTGGCTGTATTTTTTCATATTCCTACGATTTTCATCTCTTAAAATACTACCACCACCTGTTGCTAAGACAATATTATCCAATTGACAAAGTTCGCTAATAACCTGAACTTCTCTATTACGAAAACCTTCTTCGCCTTCAATTTCAAAAATGGTTGCAATATCAACGCCTGTGCGCTCTTCAATGACTCTATCAGAATCATAGAATTCTTTTTCTAGCCTTTTAGCTAAATTTCGACCGATTGTGGATTTACCAGCCCCCATCAACCCAACCAAAATAATATTATTACTCATGATGAGCTTTATGCCAGTTGCATTAATAGGAATCAAGAGCTAACTCTTATTAATCTAATTTGAATTTATAAATCCTAAATTCTACTCATAAAAAAAGCCGAACTAAGTTCGGCTTTTCTAAAGTTTGAAATAAAACTTATTTCATGATTTTAGGTGTTACGAAAATCAACAATTCACGTTTTTCATCATTATCGACATCGGTTCTAAACAATCTACCTAGTACTGGCACATCACCTAAAACAGGTACCTTGTTAACATTAGATTGGTTCACTTCTTCATGAACTCCACCTAAAACAACTGTTTGACCATTTTGCACTAATACTTGCGTGTTTACTTCTCGAGTATTAATACTTGGTACTCCAGCGAATACCTCACCAACAGTATCTTGGTTAACTTTCAAGTCCATGATGACATTTTCATCTGGTGTAACTTGTGGAGTAACTTCAAGACTAAGCACTGCTTTTTTGAATGAAACAGTAGCTGCACCACTTGAACTAGCTTCAAGATATGGAATCTCTACACCTTGTTCAATTAATGCTTTCTTCTTATCTGCTGTAACAACACGTGGAGTAGATATGATTTCGCCTTTATTTTCTGCTTGTAATGCAGATAATTCTAGATCAAGTAAGTAATCACCACTTAATACCGAGAAAGCAAATCTTCCAGCTTGATTATTAATTACTGGCATATTTACATTTAATCGATCATTAATTGATGGTATACCCACCGCGCCTGTGCCGCTATTAATGTCGTTTAACATCGAATTTGTACTAGCGATACCACCTGATGTAGCTGCACGTTTACCAAATGCTGTCACACCAAATCGGGCACCTAACTCTTTACTAAACTCATCTGTAGCAATAACAATTCTTGATTCAACTGAAACTTGTCTTACTGGAACATCTAAGCTCTCAATTAAATTGCGAATTTCAGCAACACGTGATGGTGTTTCACGAACAATGAAAGTATTTGTACGTGCATCAACTGAAGCATGACCTCTAGGAGAGATTGCAGAGTTTTCGCCACCCGCATCAGATTGAATAAGCTCCAACATATCCACCGCTTTTGCATAATTCACTGGAATATATTCAGTAATTAATGGCTCTAAAGCTTGCTTACGTTTGTATGCTTGCAAATCGCGCTGCTCTTTAGCTTCTAACTCAGTCGCTTTTGCAACCCAGATAACGTTTCCATTAGCTCGCATCGCAAGTCCTTTAGATTCGAGTACGATATCTAAAGCTTGATCCCATGGTACATCTTTAAGACGTAAAGTAATGTTACCAGTTACGCTATCACTGACGACAATATTCTTGTCTGTAAAGTCCGCCAATAATTGAAGAACAGAGCGAACTTCAATGTCTTGGAAGTTCAATGATAATTTCTTACCTTTGTAAACTTTCTTCTTTTTCACTAAAGGATTAACATTCTTCTTTGGTTTAACCTTTTTAAGGTTAATCATGAAGTCTCTACCACTACGACTCGTATTAAAATCAAAAGCAGAGTTTGCACTTAACTTAATTTGTACATCTCTACCGCTTCTAGCAATATCTATGTATGAAGCAGGTGTAGCAAAGTCAATCACATCAATTCGTTTCTTTGGTTGTCTAGCTTTAACATTTTTTAAAGTTAAAACAACACTGTTACCAAATTTACGTGATTCAACCTCAGTATTAGGATGTGGCAACTTAATTGTTGCACGTCCGCCGCCATTCGCTGTTCTTTGAAAATCAACATTACCCAACATGCTAGCATGATGTGTTACTTTTCTTGGAGCAGGTCTAGGAATTGCTCTTTGAGCAGCTGTAACTTTTGGTCTAGCTACATAGTTGCTTGCAACGGCTTGTTGCTTAACGCTTTTTGTTTTTACCACAGGGCCAGAAGCTCTATTAGCAATTGCAGCTTTTCGTCTAGCATTTGCAGCTAATTGTTGTTGCTCGGCTTTTTTACGTGCTTGGTTACGTAATACCGCAGCGCGCTTTTGTTCTAATGCTCTTTGTTGCGCTGCAACTTGGCGTGCTTGAGCTTGAGCCCTTGCTTGTGCTTGTGCTGTAGAGTTTTGCTGAACTACAGGTCGTTGAGCTATATTTTGATTATCATCAAATGTTAGTACAACATCGTTACCTTGTAAGCTAGTTGTATATTTAGTTAGCTTATTCAATGAAACCATTACACGAAGTTTATCAGCGGCTCCAGCAACTCTCACAGCCTTTACAGACTTTGAATTGAGTTTTTTACTGCGCTGACTCATTCCTCTAACTGCATCTGGAAAATCTAAAACAATACTTGCAGGTTGTTTCATAATAAAGCTTTGTGGAATACCAACTTTACTATCAAATTGTAAGCGTAAGGTTGATTTACCTGATGCTTGAACTGCTGAATCAACACTTTGTAATCGCGCTGCGGCATAGCTGCTTCCAGTTGCGAGCAATAGTGCTGGTAAACTTAAGCCCAACAATGTGCGTGTAATAATTTTCATTTTAGATAACCCGTTCGTTAAATTTTATTTTTATTTTGTTTTAAGTTAATTTTTTATTCTTGGTTAAGAGTGATTGATATCTCTCTTTCTTCGTATCCACCTAAGCCATTTGATACTGTTTCTAACATATCCATCTTTACATCAGAGATATTGATAATCTTTCCATAATTTTGACCCAGATAGTTTCCTGGTTTTACTGTTTGTACTGCTCCTTCAGGAATTTTAACTAAGGCCCAAAGCGTTTTATCTTTTTCGACAGTACCAACCATTCGTAAACTATCAAGAGGAAAACCCTCTAAAAATTCAGGTACTCTCGTTGTATCGATATTAATTCCATTATCAACAACTTGTTCTCTTACAGTACTCGGTGCCAACATCGCTGCATCAAAAGGATCTTTCTCATGCTGTGGATAAACATACCTTAAGTAAGGTTTTACTTCGGGAATTGGATCTATCGGTGCAGCTGGCTTACCTCTTTGTTCAGAAAAATACTGGTCTAAATCACTTATATCTCCATTACAACCTGATAAAAGTAATGCACCAGCAAAAGATGAGATACCTATTATTTTTTTAACTGAAATATATTGTTTTTTATTATTATTTAAATCAATCATCCGTTACCTTCCTCATCAACTTCATCTTCGCTTAAGTAACGATATGTTTTTATCGTAGCTTTCAAAGAAAGACGCGAATCAGTTTGTTCATTGTTACTTCTCTTTACCTTCTTAGGATCTTTTTTAATTTCAGCATGTTTTAACTGAATATCATTAATCGTTACAATTCTAGGTAAAGCAGATAGATCACTAACAAAACCTGCAAGTTCTGCATATGTACCCTTCGCTTCAATTTTGATAGGCTTTTCTGCAAAAAATTCCTTAGAAATCTCATCTTCTGGCTG
Organism: uncultured Cocleimonas sp.; assembly: GCA_937974135.1. Classification (GTDB taxonomy): domain Bacteria; phylum Pseudomonadota; class Gammaproteobacteria; order Thiotrichales; family Thiotrichaceae; genus Cocleimonas. Next base: position 12,243 of record CALJIH010000090.1, read on the forward strand.
AAATAATTCAATCTCTAAACCATTACTCAAACCTTTTTCAGAAATATCTAGAATTAACCCAGGAATTTCAGTATCACTTGGTAGTTGATCTTTTAAGGCACCAAAAGAAATCTGCATTTCTTCAAGTTGAGCTTTGTAAGCTGGTAATTGATTTGCTCGTGCTTGTTTTTTCTCATAAGCAACACGTTTATCTTTTTCTTGTGCTTGAACCGTTTCTAAAGCTGCTCTTTGATCAAGAATGACAAGCTTATAACCTGCAAATACTGCTGCACAAAAAACGATAACAACAGCAGCAATTTTTATGGGCAGTGAAACACTAGCCGGATCACTTAAAAGATTATTAATTTCTGATGTATCAAATGCCATCTTCGCTCTCCTTGTCTTCACCTTGTGTTAGTAATTGAGTTACATTAAGTTTGAATGATCTGAGACGACTAGCGTCATCCTTAGGATCAACTTTAATCGTGTTAAGATCAGATGAGCTTAACCAAGGAGATGAATTTAATCTATTCATGTAACTTGATACACGAGCACTAGATTCCGCTTTTCCTTCTAACTTAATTTTATTATTTTCTTGTATTAATTCAGTAAGATAGAGACCCTTAGGTAATGCATTAACCATTTCATCAAAAAGATGAACAATACCAGGTCGGGTAGATTGTAATTTTTCAATTACGCTAATTCTATCTAGCAAAGCTTTTTTATTAGCATCGAGTGTTTTAATTTCGACTAAGGTTTTATCAAGACGCTTAATTTCAGATTGTATATACGCATTACGTTGTTCTTGATAAGAAATGCGTCCTTCCATATAAGTGTATCCAGCACCAACTGCCAAAACACCCAGAGCTACTGCTCCAACTACTGACATAACGAATTGCTGCTGACTTTTCTTTCGAGCAGCTTCACGCCATGGTAATAAATTTATACCCGCCATTATTCTACTCCTCTTAAAGCTAATCCAGCTGGAACAAGCATTGCTGGGATATCACTCGTAAATCGAGCTGGGTTTACTTTAGAATGTAAAACCACATTCGCAAAAGGGTTAGCTAGTGCTGTAGGAATACCAACAAGTTCTTGTATTTGTTCATCGATTCCAGGAATACTTGCACAACCACCTGATAATAATACTTTGTCAACTTTTTCATTTTGTGTTGATGCATAATAAAACTGTAAGAAACGTTGTACTTGTCTTACCATATTTTCTCTAAATGGATCGAGTACTTCAGAAACATAGCCTTCAGGAAGGTTTCCGTTTTTCTTTGCCAACCCTGATTCTGCATAAGACAAACCATATCTTTGTGAAATTTCTTCAGTAAGCTGTCTTCCACCAAATACTTGTTCTCTTGAGAAAACGACTTTGCCATTTTCAAAAACGTTGATACCCGTCATTGAAGCACCAAAATCGACTGCTGCAACAACATCATGTTTTTCTAGATCGTTAATCATTGTTTTAAACAATAATTCAACAGCATTAGATTCGAGATCAACTATTTCAACATGAAGACCTGCCATTTCAGCAGCGGCTAGTCTAACTTCAACATTCTCAGTTCTAGTTCCTGCAATAAGAACATCGACCATTTCTGAAGAAGTTTCTGAAGGACCTAGTACTTGGAAGTCAAAATTAACTTCATCCATAGGATATGGAATGTATTGTTCAGCTTCTAATGATATTTGAGCTTCTAATTCGGCTGCAGGTATTGAAGCAGGGATAGAAATTATCTTATTGATAGCCATTGAAGATGGAATACCTAAGGCACATCTTCGGCTCTTTGTACGACTATTCTTTACTGCTTGCTTAATCGCCTCACCAACTTTTTCAGCTTCATTAATATCTCTTTCGCTGGTTACACCATCCGGTAGACCTGTAACAGCATAGCTGTCAACTCTATAGTCGCTTCCTTTGCGTGAAAGCTCTAGGAGCTTTACTGCGGAGGAGCTTATATCAATACCTAAGAGGTTGCCGCTTTTCTTTGAGAAGGAAAACACAGAATATATCCTTTTTTGTTATTATTAATTTAGTTGATAACCCTTTGAAGGGTTTTATTTTTAGTTCTTATGGTATTAATACTAACCTTGATTTTTAAAATAGTCTAGCGTATTCACCATGTATGGCGCATACTTTGGACGGACGGTATAATAGGGTTTGTGTTCAATTTAAGTAGATTAACAACCAAAAATCACTTTTATTTTAGATAATAACGTCGTTTCATTTGGCTCAAAACTATTCTAATTGTTACACTTATATTCTTTATTTGTGAATTAAGGTTTATTCAAAAATTACTTTTTAACTCAATATGGCACTAATTCATTACATAGTAAAAAACCTATTTTCACCGTTATTTTATGCAGCAATTTTAGGCATTGCTATTGTTACAGCAGTGTACTTTTATTACCTCCCCCAGATACCTTCTGTTGCTGAGCTACGCAACACTCAGCTTAATCTTCCTTTAAGAGTTTATAGTAAAGATGATCAACTCATCGCAGAGTTTGGCGAATACCGCAGACGTCCAATTACTTATGATGAAGTACCCGACGATTTAAGAAATGCCTTTATCGCAATTGAAGACTCGAGATTTTATGATCATAAGGGTATTGATTTTCGAGGTATTGCGCGGGCAATAGTCTCTGCTTTTAAAAGCGGAAGAGTCACTCAAGGTGCAAGTACTATTACGATGCAAGTGGCGAGGAACTTTTTTCTTAACAACGATAGAACTTTAGACAGAAAACTACGTGAGGCAATACTAGCTCTTAGAATTGAAGATGAATTAGACAAAGAAGAAATACTCGAACTCTACTTAAATAAGATATTTTTAGGAAAGAGATCGTATGGAGTAGGTTCAGCTGCAGAAATTTACTATGGTAAAAAAATGGAGGACTTAACCTTAGCGCAAAGTGCAATGATTGCTGGGTTACCAAAAGCTCCATCGAAATATAATCCCATAAAAAACCCTAAACGAGCAAAAATTAGACGTGATTACATTCTCAAACGTATGTTTGAATTAGACTATATTACAGAATCTGCTTATCAAACTGCTTTAGATGAAAGCTTAAGTGCCACCATTCATAATGTTGAAAGTGAGACTTATGCGCCATACATGGCAGAAATGGCTAGAACCGATGCAATCAAACGTTTTGGTGAAGAAAATATTTATAAGCTAGGTTTAAAGATATACACCACTTTAGATAGTGCAGAGCAAGAAAATGCTATCTCTACCTTAAGAAATAATCTTTTAAAATATACTAAACGTCACGGTTATCGTGGCCCTGAAGATCAAATATCACTAGACTCATTCAAAAGTGCTTCGGCCAGACAAACAAAGTTAAAAGAATATAAAACATACGCAAGGCTATTTCCTGCAGTCGTAACCAGTGTCTCTAATAAAGAAGCAATCTTAGAGGTGTACCAAGAAAGCAAACCAGTCAAACTAAATATCACTCAAATGAGTTGGGCTAGAAAATATATATCTGAAAATAAACGAGGGAAAAAACCTAAGAAAGCTAACGCAGTTTTAAATGTTGGCGATATTGTCCGAGTAGAAAAAGATGACAAGGGCATTTGGAATCTATCACAACTACCGAAGGTTTCTGGTGCATTAGTTTCGATGAATCCTAAAAATGGAGCAATTGAAGCTATCGCAGGAGGTTTTGATTTTACCTACAGTAAATTTAATCGAGCGCTCCAAGCCAAACGTCAACCAGGCTCAAGTTTTAAACCCTTTATTTATGCCGCTGCTTTGGAAAAAGGTTTATCCCCTGCTACGACCATTGAAGATAAAGCATTAGAACTGGAAAACAGTACTTGGGAGCCAAAAAATTACGGTCATGAAGAAGGTGGTCCAACTCGCTTAAGAGAAGCTCTTGCAAAATCAAAAAATCTTGTCTCGATTAGACTGTTACAAGAAATAGGATTGGGCTATGCCATGCAATACGCAAAAAGATTTGGTTTCAAAAAGCGTGCTTTACCTGCGGACTTAACTTTATCACTTGGAACTGGTTCAACGACTCCTTTAGAAATAGCTACAGCGTATTCAAGCTTTGCGAACGGAGGCTACAAAGTAGAAAGCCACTTTATCCGAAAAATTATGGATAAAAACGATAATGTGATTTTCGAAGCTGACCCAATTACAGTCTGTCCATCTTGTTTGTCTAACAAACAAAATAGCGAAGGAAATTTTGTTAGCCACCCTGCAAAAAGAATTATGACTCCACAAGTGCATTATCAAATCACTAGCATGTTACAAAGCGTAGCTCAAAGTGGCACAGCGGCTAAAACCAATAGATTGAAACGTTCTGATCTAGCAGGTAAAACAGGTACTACTGATGATCAAAAAGATGCATGGTTCGCAGGTTTTACTCCTGAAAAAGTAGCCACAGTTTGGGTAGGGTTTGATCAAATTGCACCTTTAGGTAAAAAAGAAACCGCAGCTGGAGCGGCACTCCCTATCTGGATGGATTTTATGAAAACAGCGCTTGAAGGAACTAAACAAAAAGGTTGGAAAGTTCCACGAGGCCTGATTGATGTGCAACTAGATTCAGAGACTGGAATGCCTCCCAATGAATATACACTTGAAACTATCGTTGAAAAGTTAACTCCGGATCAAATACCAACAGAAGAAGAAATTCTTGCTTACATGGCAAAATATAGAGATGATTTAATTGAACAACAAGAACTAAAGCAACTTGAGAATTTAGAAGGCCTGGATGAAGTAACACGTCAAAGACAGCTGGATCGCATTAGACGAGAAGCAGCACAACGCGAAGAGAATGCAAGACGTCGTGAACAAGCGAGACAAAGAGAAGTTGAACGTTTGCGCAATCTTGGTATTGAACCACCCGCTTCCTTATTACCGCCACAAGCACAAGCAAACTAGTAAATAGACTAAAAAGACACCCCCCTACTTTTGGGCAATTTTGGCAATATCATCAAGAGTCATCACTGATAAAAAAACTGCCAACAACCAATATCACTGCACCAATATTTATCGCTATGTCAGCCACATTGAAGGTTGCAAAATGATGAAGTCCGTCATGCCATTTACTTAAAAAGAAAACATCCCAATCAGCATACACATCAATAAAGTCGATAACCCGTCCGTATAAGACACGATCGATTAAATTACCAATCGCCCCTCCTAATACTAATGACAAGCTAATTGCAGTCCATTTTTCCTTTTGTTTAAGTTTTGACATCCAAATCAAAATAACAATACTCACAACTGCTGCCAATATTGTAAAAAACCAACGTTGCCAACCACCTTGGTCACCCAAAAAGCTGAATGCTGCTCCATAGTTATAGGCAAGGGTAAAATTCAAGTGAGGCATAACCGGAATTGAATGACCACCTTCAGAGAGCAAATCAAGACTACTCTCAGCTGACCATTTAGTTATCTGATCAATGAGGATAATGACAAATGTTAACCACAGCCATTTTAAAGGTGAACTCGGAATTACCCCATCTTCATCCGCAGTAGCTTTAGGCATATGAACGAGCCTCACCATCACCTACAACGTTTTCTACACAGCGACCACAAAGTTCGGGGTGATCTGAATGAGTGCCAACATCTTCTCGTTGATGCCAACAACGCACACATTTTTCTGCACTTGATGCTATGACAGATATCCAAACATTACTTACCCCTTCACCTTCTGCTGGCACTGTATTGTCGGGTTGTGAATCTGCTTGCTCTAATGTTGCTTTAGATGTGATCAACACAAAACGTAATTCACTATCAAGTTTATTTAGCGCTTCATAAGTCTCTCCTGAAGCATAAATTATCACCTCAGCGTTTAATGAAGAACCAATAGAACTATCCTTACGTAATTGCTCTAACTGCTTACTAACAGCTACACGAACGGCAAAAATACTATCCCATTCGGCAACCGTAATTTTTTCATTCTCATCTAAATCAAATAAATACTCATACCATTGCGTCATCAAAACATAATCAACAGGTTTTTCTTTGTCGGCATAGATAGCATCCCAAATTTCTTCACTGGTGAAACTCAAAATTGGATACATCCAACGCACTAAGGCTTGAAGAATATGATACGCTGCTGTCTGCGCTGAACGCCTCGCTAATGAATTCGCAGGCATCGTGTATTGTCTGTCTTTAGTGATATCTAAATACAAACTACCCATATCTATCGAGCAGAATTTTAATATCTCTTGATACACCAAATGAAACTGCATGTTTTCATAAGCTTCTATGATTACCGCTTGTGACTTAGCCGCTTTTGACATCGCCCAACGATCCAGTGAAAGCATATCTTCATTAGCCACCATATCCGTTGAGGGATCAAAATCATTGGTGTTTGATAAAAGATAACGCGCTGTGTTTCTAACACGTCTATAAGCATCGGCAGAACGCTTTAATATTTCATCGGATACCGTAATTTCACGAGAATAATCCGAAGATGAAACCCACAAACGTAAAATATCTGCGCCAAGGTTTTTCATCACCTTGTCCGGATAAATGACATTACCTACCGACTTAGACATTTTTTTGCCTTCAGCATCAGTAACAAAACCGTGCGTCAGTACATTTTTATAAGGAGGTCGATCGCGCATTGCTACTGAAGTTAGCAAAGACGAATGAAACCATCCACGATGCTGATCAGAACCTTCTAAATACATATCCGCTGGTGAATTTCGCAAACGCTCATCACTGTCTAACACAGAATAATGCGTCGTTCCCGAGTCAAACCAGACATCTAAGGTATCTGTGGTTTTATCATAGTCTTCAGCATCTGAACCAATGAGATCTTGTGCTGAAACCCGATGCCAATATTCAATGCCTTCTTTCTCAATACCCTTTGCCACCTCTTCCATAATATCAAGCGTATTAGGGTGAAGTTCCTGCGTCTCTTTATGCACAAATAAAGTAATCGGGACACCCCAGAATCGTTGGCGTGAAATACACCAATCTGGGCGACCTTCGATCATTTTATAAATACGACTCTTACCCCAATCAGGAATCCACTTAACTTCATCGATACCTTTTAAGGCGGCACTTCTTAACTCTTGTTTTTCCATGCTGATAAACCATTGTGGTGTCGCTCGGAAAATAATGGGGGATTTATGCCTCCAGCAATGAGGGTAGCTATGACGGAATTTTTCTTTATAAAGCAAACTTCCATTCGCTTCGATAGCCTCCAATACGGTTTGATTACCCTTATAAACAAACTGGCCGCCGACAAGTTCTACATCAGGTAGAAAATGACCATCATTACCCATCGGGTTGATCATTTCCAAGTCGTATTTTTTTGCGACAACATAGTCATCCGCACCGTGAGCTGCGGCAGTATGTACCGCACCTGTACCACCCTCAGCAGTAACATGATCACCCAGAATAATAGGAATATCACGAATATAAAAAGGATGTTTTAAAACTAAACCTTCAAGATCAGCACCTTTACATCGACCTAAAATGCCCATATTTTCAAGTTGATAGCGTTCGATTGCAGCTTCGTGCAACGTTTCTTCAAGCACTAGAGCGCCCTTTTCTGTTTTCACCAGAACATAGTCAAATTCGGCATTTAAAGTAACTGCCATACTTGCGGGTAAGGTCCAAGGTGTGGTTGTCCAAATAACAACACTTATGTCTTCGATACTGGAAACATTAAATTTTTCAGCAATGGCGAGCTGATTATCTGCCCAATACATAACATCAATAGAATCAGAGGTCTTATCTTCGTATTCAACTTCTGCTTCAGCCAAAGATGAGCCACAATCCAAACACCAATTTACAGGTTTCTGACCTTTTTGCAGATGTCCCTTTTCAATAATCATTGCAAGAGAACGAACAATATCTGCTTCGGTTTGGAATTTCATTGTTAGGTAGGGGTCATCCCAATCACCTAGCACACCCATACGAATAAAATCCGCTTTTTGACCTTCTATTTGTTTGGTCGCATATTCGCGACAAAGTTTTCTAAATTCAGACGCATCAACCTTCTGTCCAACTTTACCTACTTTCTTCTCAACCTGAGCTTCGATCGGTAAACCATGACAATCCCAACCTGGAACATAAGGCGCATCAAAACCAGCCAGCGTCTTACTTTTGAGGATCATATCTTTAAGGATTTTATTAACCGCATGACCAATGTGTAGATCACCATTTGCATACGGAGGCCCATCATGCAAAACATAGGTTGGACGACCCTCAGCATATTTACGAATCTTTGCGTAAATATCCGCGTCATACCAATCTTTCAACATCGCAGGTTCACGATTTGCTAAGTTTCCTTTCATAGGAAAGGGTGTATTTGGCAGATTTAAAGTTTTTTTGTAATCAATTGAATCGTTATTCGAATTGTCGCTCACGGTACATCCTGAGGTTAGATCTATAAAGCGGCTAAGAATAACAACTTTTGCACGGTATCTCTATCAATATGGTTCTCTTAAACTCTAAATTATGGAGGGGCGTAATAATTAAAATCACCAAAAAGTGGGGGGGTGTCTTTTTAATTATTAAAAACAGCCTTTTATGCTTTAAAAAAAGCTATTTATAAACGAACTCTTGTTCTGTGTTCATGTCCTACATTATGGTAAGTTACTGATACTTTTCTCATTCATAATGAAATGGAGCGATTCGCTTGAGCATTCAAAACTCTAACCCTTCTGGGGATAACAATTACCCTATTGAGCAAGCATTTAAGTTACCTTTAGTGGCTACAGCTGTATTAGTATTGATACCTGGTTTACTTCTTTACTGGTTTTTTGGGGATGCTCAAAGTACCCCTAGAAGTTTAAAGTTGCTTATTGGCAACTGGATATCCCCAATTATTCTATGGTTTTTCTGCGCAAGTTTCTTTCATCTCTGGCTTAAGAAATCTAGACTCGAAGTAGAAAGAAAGAACAGTAGCCTCCTTTCAGAGAAACTCATTCCAAACTTATTGGGAGATAACTTAAATCAATTGTCTGAAAATGAATTGGAACTAGAGCTACAAAACTTATCTTCAACAAACAATATTACTAAAGAGAATCTGCTCAACTCTAGGCTCTCTTTATTTCTAAATCATGCAGATGATGATATTGATGAGACTTTTGCGATTAAAGAAAGGGAATACATGAAAGGCTCATTTTCATTATCGCGATTTATGGTTTGGGCTATTCCAATTATGGGATTTATAGGTACTGTTTGGGGTATCAGCAATGGTATTGCGTATTTCTCAGATGCGATGACTAGCACCAATTCAGTGACTGATGTGTCTGTGATGCTGAAAGAAAGTTTGCCTCTTGTCACAAGTTCATTGGCGACCGCTTTTGATACGACTTTATTAGCGTTGCTATTGAGTATCCCTTTAATGATGTTGATGCTTTCTTTAGAAAAGAATGAAGAAGCTTATTTAATTGATCTTGATGAGAAATGGTTCCATAACATCAAACCGTTACTGCAAAAAAATATCCAAACGAATGTAACTGTTTCAAGCAACACTATTGATGGTGTAGTTACTGCAACAGATAACTCACAAAATGTTGCCAAGGAAATCACCCTTCTCAGCACACAGATCAAAGCACTACAAGAAACTATGGAAGATTTATACGAAACCATATTCACTTCCAAACTTAACGAAAAGTCTGATCAATAGCTTTCAATTGGGTAATAATATTTTTGAAACGTAACAACAGTATAATGAGGATTTTATTCTAACAATGGCAATGACTAGAGCCATTCGACGTGCACGCTATCATCAAGAACAAAAGCTTGAGATTAGCCTATTTCCGTTTCTTAGTATTTTTCTATGCGTAATGGGAGTTTTATCCTTTATCAATGTATTGAATAGTTTTAGCACGCCACAAAAAATAGAATTAACAGCCCAGTTGGAACAAGGCTATAAAGTTGCCTTTCAAATATTCAGCTTGCCTGATGGCATTATTAGTGTGCCACCCACTAAAAATCTATCAAAGCTAAAAGCTGTTGTAGATGAAAGCGATGCACTAGTTATTGAAGATATTTTGGAGCGTCGCTCTAGATCCATGGCACGATTAGAGTCTCATCAAGGTTCTGTTATGAATCTTGCGAAAGAACCTGATATCGATGACATCTTGGAAACTATTTTAGATATCAGAACCCTCAATGAAATCGCCTTAAAAGCAAATTACTTATATGAAGAATTTCTCTTATTTGGAATCTACCCAAACGGTGGTTCTGCTTATCAAAAAATTAGAGATGTGATGAGTTTTACACAAGATGCTGCATCCATTAGTGTGGGTCTAGAACCTTTGGATAGTAATTGGTCACTAAATCTAAAAAAGGCGAGCAATTAAGCCATGAAAAACTTAATTAGCTTAGATTCTTTAACGGATATAGTTTCTAACTCAGTAGGAATTTTGATTATTTTTGCGGTGATTAATCTCATCCACGACAATAACAAAACTTATCAGTTAGAGATTCCTATCGAACATCGCACCGAACTTCGACCCAGTTTTTTTATGATTAAAAACGATAGTATTTTAGCTCTTGATACTGATATTTTATTCTCTAATGCGACTTTACAAGCAACCAGAGGCGCAGCCACCAACGAACGTATTTTTGCTTTAGACTATTATGACGTCTTAGGAAAAATAGATTCATCCAAGGGCATGTCTTTTTACGCACGTGATACTAACAACTGGCCAACTTTCAAGGAGCTTGGCCTGAGAACATCAAAATTAACCAAAGCTTTAAACGCACTAGACCCAAGTAAACAATTTGCCTTCTTTTTTGTCTATGACAGTAATGATGATGAAGATTCGGGCAGTGGTTTTGAAGCATTTCGTGAGGCTCGCGAATATTTAAAAGCGCGAAGAATAAAAACAGGTTGGCAACCTGTAAATGATGATGCACCCGCGAATATCTGTAATAACCAGTATGGTAAGCGTTGCGATTATCTTCCTTCTTATTTAGGAGATACTCGATGAGTCAAAAATC
>CALJIH010000091.1 GCA_937974135.1 uncultured Cocleimonas sp.
ATCAATCGATGATTCTATATGAAAAGAATATTATCGATCATTTGTACTTCTTAATTTCACCTGATTTAACCCTAGCCACAAAAGAGGCTAATTCTTCTTTAACGATTGGCATTAAGAAATATAGGCCAATAATATTAAAGATAGACATCGCAAATATTGCTGCATCAGAGAAATCAATAACTGCACCGAACTTAATCGTTGCACCAACTACGACAAAAATACAGAAGAGTAGCTTGAATATCATTTCTACGGCTTTGTTCTCACCAAAGATATATGTCCATGCTTTAAGGCCATAGTACGACCAAGAGATCATGGTCGAAAATGCAAACATAATGACTGCTAAAGCAAGGAAGTATTTGAAGAATCCTACTGAAGATGAGAAAGAGGCAGCTGTTAGCTGTACACCGGTCAAATCTGCGCCATCATAAGGAGCAACATTTAAACCAGCGATAGTGATAACTAATGCAGTCATTGTACAAATTACCACCGTATCAATGAAAGGCTCTAGTGTTGCTACTAAACCTTCCGTGATTGGCTCTTTTGTCTTAACCGCTGAGTGAGCAATGGCCGCTGAGCCAACACCTGCTTCATTTGAGAATGTAGCTCGTTTAAGGCCTTGTATCATTGCACCGATAACACCACCAGCAACACCAGCACCAGTAAACGCACCATCGAATATGGCAGAGAATGCAGCACCGACTTGACCAAGATTCATCAATATTACAATGACACCCATACCAAGGTATAACGCCGCCATGTAAGGGACAACTTTCTCAGTTACTGATGCAATTGAAGGCATACCCCCTACAATTACAGAGAAGACTAATGCTGCCAGCACCACACCAGTAATAATGCCGTATTCAGCAGGAACACCAAATGCATAAGTTAGCATCGCATGTGCCTGGTTAGCTTGGAACATATTGCCACCACCTAAGGCACCGAGAATACACATTAAAGCAAAACCTAATGCAAGTATTTTACCTAAACCACCCATGCCACGTTCAGCCATAGCACGGCTTAAGTAGTACATTGGTCCGCCAGAAATCGCACCTGATGGTAAAACAGTTCTGTATTTTACACCCAACGTACATTCAAAGAATTTAGAAGCCATGCCTAAAAGACCACACATGATCATCCAAAACGTAGCACCTGGGCCACCAATGGCCACTGCAACACCTACACCAGCGATATTACCCAATCCAACTGTTCCCGAGAGGGCAGTCGTTAATGCTTGGAAATGCGAAACCTCACCGTCTTCTTTTGAATTTGGATCAGTGAATTTACCTCTGACAATTCCTAAAGCTAAACCAGAACGTCTAAATTGAACAAAACCGAAGTAAATGGTGAAAATTATGGCAGCGATAAATAACCAGCCAACAATCAGCGGAAATTTAGCGTCACCTACAGGGACACTATAAAAAATAAGATTTACAAACCAGCCAAAATAGGTATTAAAAAAATTATCTACCCCGTTACTAATGCCTTCGAGCATCGCGCTGAATCCACTGGATTCACCTTCAGCGGCATGCGTACCAAATGACATAATCATTAAAATTATCCCTAAAAGATACCGATTGAGTTTTTTCATAAAATTTCCTTATTTTGTTTTGTAAGAGTTATCAAGATAAAAATTTAAAAAGTATTTACCTAATAATTTACCTAAGTCTTTTGAATACAAAATATTTCTATTTATATTTTTATCTTAATTTACTATAGTAAATTTTTGTATGCACATAAAATATAATTTTAGAAAGTGATCTCTTTGGATTAATAATTCGCCATTTCAACTTTTTGTAGATTTTTATGCTAAAAAGAAACCTTACAAGATTGAGTATTTATATAGCTTTAGAATAGAAGATTAAGCTTCACTATAGTTAGTCGTAAAAATGGGTTAAAGTGAAACAATGGCATATTTTTATTTAGCATTAGCAATCATCACTGAAGTGATTGGAACAACGTTATTAAAATCGACAGAAGAATTTACCAAGCTTGCTCCTAGCTTGATTGTGATTGTGATGTATTTATTATCGTTCTATTTTCTAACACTAACTTTGAGATCAATACCCGTCGGCATTGCTTATGCTGTATGGGCAGGGCTTGGTATTTTTTTAGTGACACTGTTTGCTGCGATTCTTTACAAGCAAATTCCTGATATCGCGACGATGATTGGTATGGGGTTGATAATAACTGGAGTTGTGGTGATTCATTTATTTTCAAAAAACATTGGTCATTGACTATTTCCAGATATCAACAGTTTTACCTTCTTTGAGCATTTTTTGGGTAACGACTTCCTCGTAATCCAGCCAAGATTCATATTCGTTAAATTTTTTATCACCTACATAGGCTAACATTTGTTGAAAATGATGGGTTTTAATCATGCCCATTACATCTGCACGTAATTGACCATCACCATAAAGTAAAATGGCAGGGCGGTAAGTAATACCTTTTTTCTCTAACCATTCACTGGCAGTAGTCTTATTGCCATCAATATCTATGATCTCTTCAGTTGAAAGCGCATCAAGCCTCACAAAATTAAACTTTTCCATTAATGCTTTAGTGGCAGGTAAACGCAAAGTGTCTTTGTGAAAACGTGCACAGTCATCGCACGTTTTATCTTCGACAATTATTGCCAAGGGTTTCTCGCTTTCAAATGCCTTTTTTAAATCTGTCAGTTTGACTATTTTTTCATGAGGTAGAAACTCATAAATTGAATCAGTAAGGTTAGTTTTGCGATAGCTTGCGAAGTTAGTCGTTTCATAAGCTTTTTCTTTTACAAAATTGAGTACCTGTTGAAATTCTCGTGGTGATCTGTAACCGCTAACACGGGCAACGATTTTGTTATCAGCATTCATAAAGAGTAAGGTTGGGGTAAATTTAACTTTAAGTGCTTCTGCGAGTTTTTTCTCAGATACGATTAATTCATCATCGAAAGTCACTTCGCGTGAGCCTTTGATATCGATATGAATTGTATCGAAGTTGCTTTGGATGAATTCTTTATTCCCGCCATCTTTTACTGATGTTTTGAAACTATCAGTCAACATTTTCGCACAGTAAGGGCAGCCTTTTAAATCGGCAAATACCAGCATATGTTTGCCTTCTTCTGCGGCTTCTTCAGCATCTTCTCTGAAATCTAGGAAGCTGTCTTTAAACCAATCAGGTTTCTCAACTTCGATGGCACCAAGGAACTTTCCCTGAGGTTTCTCCTCAGCATGAACTAAAGAAAATGAAGATAAAGATAGTATGAATATACAAAGACATGCGTATAAATTACGCGCAAACATAAGTTAATCCTCATAAGGTTTTATATCAAAATAGCACTTAACAAATGCGTAAACAATATTCAATTCGGATTAGAAATGCGCTAGTTTTGTATAAATTCTAGTTACCTTTTCAGAAAACGAAAAGGTAACATTATGCAAATTAGACCTTAACCGAGGCAATGCTTTAGCTGGCTCGTGTAGGGTAAGTTTTGTCAAAACCGCATAAAAGTAGGGGGGTGTCTTTTTTGAATGTAAAAGACACGTTTTGTTGTGGATTTATACTAACTGCTTTGGTGAGACGATCATGCCATCTTCATCAGCATAAAGATAATCGCCTGCATTGATAGTTAAACCTAAGAAACTGACTCTAATATTGGTCTGACCCACTCCCGCTTTAACGGTTTTTAAAGGATGCGTACCTAATGCTTTAACGCCCAATTCCATAGTCGACATTTCGACAGAGTCACGTATACAACCGTTAATGATGACACCATTCCAGCCATTCTCTACGGCTTTTGCTGCCAGCATATCACCTAATACTGCGCGGTTCATTGAAGCACCCGCATCAATAACTAAAACTTTGCCGTTACCCTTGGAATCTTTACCATTTGAATTGACTTGATCACGAACCAACTGGTTGTCTTCAAACAGTTTTAATGTAACAACTTCGCCGTGAATTTTAGTACGACCGCCGTAGCTCTTCATACAAGTACCTACTACTTGAATATCGTCACAATTATCATCACAAAATTCATCACATAAATCGGCCGTTATAAATGGCATTAGATCACCTCTATTAATTAATTATTTAGTTTGAATATATTTTAACTCTAAAACAAAAACGGCGCACCAAAGGTGCGCCGTTTTAATCTTTTAACACTTACAAAAAGATAAGCTTCAATTTGATGCTAATGCGTTCAAGTTCAGGCGGGGTGATGAGAAGTTTACAAGTGTAAACGATCATTGCACCAACGCAGAAATTGAAAGTAGTAGCGTTAAAGTGTTGCTTAACTAAATTGATTCATCGTGTTGTCTTCACCAGCTGCCTTAAGTGCCGCATCACCAGAGAAGTATTCCTTATGATCATCACCCATATCTGAACCAGACATGTTTTGGTGCTTAACACAGGCAATCCCTTCACGGATTTCTTTACGCTGTACACCTAGTACATAACCTAGCATGCCTTGGTCGCCGAAGTACTCTTTTGCAAGATTGTCAGTAGACAATGCCGCAGTATGGTAAGTCGGTAGCGTGATAAGGTGATGGAAGATACCCGCTTCGCGTGCGCCATCCGCTTGGAATGTACGGATCTTTTCATCAGCACGTGTAGAAAGCTCAGTGCCGTCGTATTCAACACTCATTAGGTTGTCACGGTCGTATGCAGAAACATCTTCGCCTGCTTCTTGCATGGCATCGAAGATTTGCTGACGGAAGTTTAATGTCCAGTTGAACGATGGGCTGTTGTTGTATACCAATTTAGCATTAGGAACAACTTCACGAATCGCGTTAACCATGCCACCAATTTGTGCAACATGTGGCTTCTCAGTTTCGATCCAGATCATGTCTGCACCGTTCTGTAGAGATGTAATACAATCTAAAACACAACGCGCTTCACCCGTACCTGATTTAAACTGGAATAGGTTAGAAGGTAAACGTTTAGGGCGCATTAACTTGCCTTCTTGTTTGATGACTACATCGCCGTTAGCCATGTCATCAAGCGTTACCTCATCACAATCTAAGAAAGAGTTGTACTGATCGCCTAGGTCGCCTGGCTCATGAGTTACTGCGATTTGCTTGGTTAAACCAGCACCTAGTGAGTCAGTACGTGCAACAATAACGCCGTTGTCTATACCTAGCTCTAAGAATGCGTAACGAACTGCGCGAATCTTCGCAAGGAAGTCTTCGTGAGGTACAGTCACTTTACCGTCTTGGTGACCACATTGCTTTTCATCAGATACTTGGTTCTCGATCTGAATACAACATGCACCGGCTTCGATCATCTGCTTAGCCATTAGGTAAGTCGCTTCTGCGTTACCAAAACCAGCATCGATGTCAGCAATGATTGGTACAACGTGTGTCACGTGACCATCAATTTTAGCTTGAGCCGCTTTCGCGCCAACTTCATCACCAGCTTCACGTGCTGCATCTAGCTCACGGAAGAATCCGCCTAATTCACGGGCATCCGCTTGACGTAAGAATGTGTATAACTCAGCGATTAATGAGGCAACAGAAGTCTTCTCATGCATTGACTGGTCTGGCAATGGACCAAACTCAGAACGAAGCGCAGCTACCATCCAACCTGAAAGGTAAAGGTAACGACGATCAGTAGATCCGCCAAAATGCTTCTTAATAGAAATCATTTTTTGCTGGCCAATAAATCCGTGCCAACAACCTAATGATTGAGTGTACTTAGAGCTGTCAGCGTCATACGCTTTCATGTCAGCCTGCATAATATCTGCAGTGTACTGAGCAATTGCTAAGCCATCTTTGAATTTGTTTTGTGCGCGCATACGAGCAACGCTTTCTGCTTGGATTTCATCCCATGATGAACCGTTAGCACCGATAACTGCTGATGCAGCTTTAATATCGTCTTGATACTGTGACATAGTGATATTTCCTTTGGGTAATTTGTCAGGTGTGAAAACACGTTTTTACCATTTGAATAAACTTCAAACTTTGTAAATCTGTAAGTAAAAACAATGGAAAAGGCCTGGCTTTTTGGGCTGTTACCTATTTTGGGCGTAAGAGTAGGGATAAATATATTATTAAACAAGCAAATAATTTAAATTTTTACTATTAATTTATCAATATCGGTACAATTCAGCCGAAGGACGGCTTGTTTATAGCAAGAACTTATGATTTTTTAAGAAATATTGATTTAAAACCGCATAAAAGTAGGGGGGTGTCTTTTTTAATTACTCAAAATAAGCTTTGGTAATGCTTTATTCGTATCTGCCCAATAGAGTGTTTTACTGCCTTTAATATCTTCGTCCACATCGACTACTTTGATGTTGACTCCAATCTTACTGCCATTTTTAGCAAATTGTTTTTTATTGTCGTAGATGTTTTTCCAAGGAATTGCGGCATTCAATAGGTAACCTGTATCTGTTTTTGTAAGGTGTGTTTGTGAGCCTAAGGAATCAAAAGGCGTGAATGTGAATGTTTTTGCTTCTTTGGCCTCATCTTCAACATCGATCTCATTTAAGTCTAACGTTAACGTGAGTTCATCACCTTTTTGTAGGTCGTTGTCTTTCACAGAAAAGCTAAAATAAAGGTGTTTCGAATCCCAGTTTGCTTGCCATTTTGCGCTGATATCGCTGTCACTGATCTCTGCAAGCCTATTAGGG
Source organism: uncultured Cocleimonas sp. (assembly GCA_937974135.1). Lineage (GTDB taxonomy): Bacteria > Pseudomonadota > Gammaproteobacteria > Thiotrichales > Thiotrichaceae > Cocleimonas. The sequence continues at coordinate 6,608 of CALJIH010000091.1, forward strand.
AGTGCTTGACTATTTTCCATATTCCAAATCATTTGCGGATTTTTGGCGTAGCTTACTTTTAGTTCTATATTTTCTTTTTCTGTGACCAGTTTAGCGATAGTGCCGCTAGATCTCTCAGGATTGAGACTGCGATCCAAATAGCGTAATAAGGAGTCATATTTAGGCGCATCTTCACGGGCTTGTCGTATGTGTTCTTTAATACCCCAACTGCCATACCAGCTATAGATTCTAGGAGCACTAAAGGCAACAAAGAGTTTTCCACCAGCACGCTTCCATTCGCTCATGAGTTCATCGTAAACAATCCCCATGCGTGGATCACGATTGGCGGCATAAAGTAGGGGGTTGGGATGTTGCTCAACCTTGCGAGTGTCCCAGTCAACCAAATGCTGACCGCCTTCATAAGCGAGTAAATCAACACCAAATGAAGTGGCGACTTTTTCTTGTTTTTTAATATATCCAATGATGGTTTTCATGCCCCACTTAGAGTCCTTATCCATCATCATTCTAAAGACATCATCGACATTTTCAGCTTTACGCAGTTCTTTGGGGTGTGCCGACACATAAGGACCAATCGCTACAGCATCGGTGTGTTTATATGCATCTTCAAAGGCGAGAATTTGACTCGACATATTTTGGTTACTGGCCCAGCTTCCCATGACTCGAATCAATTGTTCATTGCCACCAAAAACGTCTTCCCATATTTTGAAAACCTCTACACTACGGCGTGAATACCATTTATACCCTGCGGGGGATTTTTCAGCATCGAGTTTGTCTTTTAAGCCTTGTTCAATGGCGTAATCATGATGAATAAATATTGGATTCCATACTTCATTACTATATTCGATATAGGCTTTGAGATTTGGATCGAGATTGGCTTTTACATATTCTGCAAACTTACGCATATAATTATCATTGGCTTTATACGGCATGGAAAACCAAGGGTGTGCTTTAACTTGATTAGCTAAAGCCACCATTATCTCAACCGGTGCGCCACGCGAGTAAGTGCCAGCTCGACCGCCCCATGTCGCTTTATCTGGGGTATTGCGTGCGCTCCAATTTTCAACAGGATTGCGTGTCATGCCCTGCATATTCATAAAGCGAATCACTTGGAAGTCTTTCATGAAATTTAGGTAGTCTGGATTAAACAGAATATCTTTTTCATGTTCATCAAAAGCAAGATACTCGTTTTTTGGGCAATCTTCGGGTGTTTTTACTTTGATATCAGGTTTGTCTTTACAAATACCGCCTTCAGGTAAAATACGAATATTCTTGATGTAATTGTCTTTAGTGGTTTTTTTTATAAATAAAGAGGCATTTAAGATTTTGTCTTTACCTGCTTTGATTTCAATAACATCGCGATTAGGACGATGCACGACCAGTCTCGCATCATTACCATAAAATATTTCACCTTCGCCATCATAGAGCACCGTATAGAAACCA
>CALJIH010000092.1 GCA_937974135.1 uncultured Cocleimonas sp.
TAGCCGTTGCACTGGGTAATATCGATGAGGTGATTAAACTCATTCGTGCCTCTGCAAGCCCTGCAGAAGCCCGTGAGGCGTTGATTTCACGTTCGTGGAAGGCAGATATTGTGCTAGAGATGTTAGAGCGTGGAAACGCAGATACAGCACGCCCAGAGGATCTCGATCCGCGTTATGGATTGAAAGAAGACGGTTATTGGTTAACCGATGTTCAAGTTAAAGCAATTCTCGATCTGCAATTACATCGTTTGACCGGACTTGAAAAAGATAAAATCCTAGGTGAGTACAAAGAGTTACTCGATAAGATCGTTGATCTATTAGATATTTTGGCAAGTCCTGCGCGTTTAATGCAAGTGATTCGTGATGAGCTTTTGGAAATGCTCGAGATGTATGGCGATGAGCGTTTAACCAAAATAAATGCAATTGGTGAAGACTTAGGTGATATCGATCTGATTCCTGAAGAAGATGTGGTCGTGACGTTATCCCATGAAGGCTATGCCAAAGCACAACCTGTTGATACTTATCAAGCGCAACGCCGCGGTGGTCGTGGTAAAGCGGCGACCAAGATGAAAGACGAAGACTTTATTGAGAAGCTGTTCGTCGCTAGTACCCACGATACGGTGCTGTGTTTCTCATCTAAAGGTAAAGTGTATTGGTTGATGGTTTATCAACTACCGATTGCCAGTCGCACCTCACGCGGTAGACCAATCGTGAATCTATTGCCGTTAGAAGAAGGCGAAAGTATCCAAGCGATTCTGCCGATTCGTGAATACGAAGACGATAAATATATCTTAATGGCTACCGAAAACGGTACTGTTAAGAAAACAGAACTTAAAGCATTCTCGAATCAACGTGCCTCAGGCATTATCGCGATCGATCTGCGTGATGATAACCAGTTGGTTGATGTAGCCCTGACCGAAAAAGATGACGAAGCAATGTTGTTTACCACGCAAGGTAAAGCGATTCGCTTTAAAGAATCTGATGTCCGTGCGATGGGCCGAACGGCCGCGGGTGTGCGTGGCATCAAGATGCCTGAAGGGAATAAAGTTAATGCCTTGATCGTACTTGGTGAAGGTCGATTACTGATGGCAACTGAGAACGGTTACGGTAAGAGAACAGATACCGAAGAATTCCATGCGCAAAAACGAGGCGGTAGCGGTGTCATAGCGATTCAAACATCTGAACGCAATGGTGCTGCGATTGGAGCGGTTCAAGTGGTAGATGAAGATGAAATCATGTTGATCACAAATGGTGGAATCTTAGTGCGTACCAAGGTTGAAGATGTCTCAGTAGTCGGAAGAAACACGCAAGGCGTGCGTTTAATTAAGCTGGGTGAAGGAGAAAATCTAACACAAGTGGTTCGTGTCGCTAATATGGGTGAAGACGAAGAGCTTGATGAGGAAGGAAATCCAATCATTGATGATGGCGAAGAAGAATAGCCAAAAAGTAGGGGGGTGTCTTTTTAGATAGTTTTTATACTGTTTAATGAATGCTTAGCATGGATACTCTTTCCACTTTTATTAACCAATTAGATAGCTTTGGCTATCTAATTATTGGTGTGAATCTACTTCTAATGTTATTCGCACCAGCACTTCTGAGACAGGTTTATAATGAACCAGATAAAGTCTCAAATTTCTCCCGTAAAGTTATGATTTTTAGAGCATTAAACTTGCTCATTATTCTCGCTTATGGGTATTTTCGTTTCTTTCAAGACAAATCTAATAAGACCTTTTTGATCAATATTATTGGCGTTCTGGCAATAATATATTTGGCGTATTTAGCCATGCATATTGCGCACGGTTTTCTGGTTCGTCTTTATGGAAAAGAACGCGAAATCAATGGTCAGATGAAGTTCATTTCTACTTATCAGACGCGCTTATTAAGTATTTTTAGCAGCATCTTTATTGGTGTTATTGCATTGGTCACAATTATACGATTGTTGGGTTTTGATTCAGTATTAGAAGCGGGTGGTGTGATTGGTCTAATTGGTGTTTTCTTGGCGTTGACGTCAAGTATCTGGGCGCCCGATATCTTTCATGGTTTGATCATTTTGAACAGTGATATGTTTTCTGAAGGTGATGTTATTGAGTTCCAAGACCATGAAAAAATATACGGCTTAGTATATAAAACCAAAGTGTTTCATACGGTCATTTTAAACATACCTAATAACCATCGCGTGATGATTCGTAATTCTAAATTACGCGATTTCACGGTGCATAATCTATCCAAATTCGCCTCAGCTAAAGGGCTTCGAGAAAGCCTTAGTTTCAAAATTGGTTACGATACCTCAGCCGACGATGTTAAAGATTTATTTATGACGGTGTATGAGTTAGCCCAAGCGGATGAATCTATTTTTATCGAAGATCAATACGACTTGGAATATGGAATAAAAGATACTGGCGATCATGCGGTTGAATGGATGTTTTATTACTACACCAAAAATATTGATAAATTAATACTAACTCGCCAACGAATACTCGCTTTAATGTTAGAAACTTCTGTGCAGAAGGGGATATCGTTATCAACACCGTTAACCATCCAACAAACATAGTTATTGTTATCAAGTTATGAAACGTAAGTTTAATTTTAGCGCTGGACCTGCAACGCTTCCTTTAGAGGTGTTAGAACAAGCTCAAGCAGAATTATTGGATTGGAATGGTACTGGTGTCTCTGTAATGGAAATGAGTCATCGTGGCAAAGAGTTTACGGAAATATCGAATACTGCCGAGGCTGATTTACGAGATTTGTTGGCAATACCCAATAATTATAAAGTACTTTTTTTACAAGGCGGTGCGCACTCACAGTTCGCCGCGATACCGCTGAATTTATTGCGTGGTAAAACTTCAGCCGATTATCTTGATACGGGCATATGGTCATCCAAAGCCATCGCAGAAGCAAAAAGATTTTGTGAAGTGAATGTAATCAGCAGTGCTAAGTCCTCTAATTACTCAACTATCGCTTCCTTCGACGCTTGGAATATAAATTCTGATGCTGCTTATTTGCACTATGTTTATAACGAAACTATTGGTGGCCTAGAGCTATCACATGAGCCAGAATTTGATAATAATGTCCCGTTGGTAGTTGATTTATCCTCAACGATTTTGTCACGTCCTTTAGATATTTCTAAATATGGAATGATTTATGCGGGTGCACAAAAGAATATTGGACCAGCAGGTTTAACATTAGTAATTATTCGAGATGATTTACTAGGAAATGCTGTTGAATCTACACCCACCATGCTCGATTTTTCAGTACACGCTAAAAATGATTCAAAATACAATACTCCCGCGACGTATTCCTGGTATCTAGCAGGGTTAGTATTTAAATGGATTAAAAAACAAGGTGGCTTGAGTGCAATGGCTGAAATAAATCAACGTAAATCGAAAAAGTTATATGATGCGATTGATGCTTCTAGTTTTTACAGTAATGGTGTTGATAAATCTTATCGCTCCTGGATGAATGTGCCGTTTACGCTTGCTGACGAATCATTAGATAAAACATTCCTAGAAGAAGCTGAGAAACAGAATTTAGTCGCACTGAAAGGGCATAAGTCAGTAGGTGGAATGCGTGCGAGCATTTACAATGCAATGCCAGAGGATGGAATTGATGCCTTAATTGAGATGATGAGTGGATTTGAGACGCAATATGCATAGCTCGTTTGTTATATATAGTTATTAGATAAAAAGATTTTGATTGATATGGATAAAACACCTGATAAAGATTTAAGCGAAAAGCTAATAGAAATTAGAGATTGCATTGATGCTATCGATGATCAAATGCTTGAGCTTTTATCTAAAAGAGCAAATTGTGCGGAAAAAGTCGCTGAGATTAAACGTGAATCGGGAGAAAAGGATTTATGGTTTTATCGTCCTGAGCGAGAGGCACAAATACTTAACCGTATGTCCAAAGATAATAAAGGCCCGCTCGCAAATGAAAGAATTACGGCTATTTATCGTGAAGTGATTTCATCGTGCTTGGCGCTTGAACAGAGTATTAAAGTGGCCTTTTTGGGGCCTAACGGAACCTTCTCTGAGCAAGCCTCAAATAAACACTTTGGTCATGCAGTAGAAACCGTGCCGATGGGTTCGATCAAACAAGTATTTTCTGAAGTTGAAAATGGCATCGTAGATTATGGCGTAGTGCCAATTGAAAATTCTACTGAGGGTGTTGTTTCATATACCTTAGATGTGTTTATGAATTCACCACTAAAAATTAGTGGAGAGGTGAGTTTACGTATTCATCAAAACTTAATGACAAGCAATAAGAATTGGCGTGACGTAAGCACTGTTTATTCACACCAACAATCCTTAGCGCAATGTCGTCAGTGGTTAGATGCCAATTTACCAAAAGCTGAACAAGTCCCTGTTTCAAGTAACACTGAAGCTGCTCGTCGTGCTAAAGAAGACCCTTCGTCAGCGGCCATCGCCGGTGTTTTAGCGGCGCAAATTTATGGTTTAGAGATTGCCAAAAAAGACATCGAAGATAATCAAAACAACACTACTCGTTTCTTGGTGATTGGCAAACAAGATGTTCCTCCTTCTGGTGCTGATAAAACGACTTTGATGATTTCTGCGAAAAATCGTTCGGGTGCTTTGTATCATTTGCTAGCACCGTTAGCCAAAAATGGTTTGGACATGACGCGTATAGAATCTCGACCATCACAACACGCCAACTGGGAATACTATTTCTTCATGGATATAGATGGTCATACTGAAGATCCAAAAGTGGCGAAAGCCTTGAGTGAGTTATCTCAAGAATCTCAGTTAATTCGTGTTTTAGGTTCATACCCTAAAGCAATTTTATAAATAAGAAATCTTAGAAGAATTATATGGCTACAGATTTTCATAAATTGGCGGTCAAGGGTGTGCAAAGCCTTAAACCCTATTTGCCTGGAAAACCCATTGAAGAATTAGAGCGTGAGTTAGGCGTAACGAATACACTTAAATTAGCTTCTAATGAAAACACCATGGGTCCAAGTCCATTAGCACTTCAAGCCATGCAAAAAGCGATTCAAGAAGTGGATTTATACCCTGATGGCAATGGTTTTGTACTTAAGCAAAAAATTTCTGATAAATTTAAGATAAATACTAATCAGATCACTTTAGGCAATGGCTCTAATGATATTTTAGATATGGTTGCACGAACCTTTCTCGGTAAAGGTCGCGAAGCCATTTTTTCAGAATATGCATTTGCGGTTTATCCAATAAGCACACAAGCGGTAGGTGCAACTGCGCGCATTGCTAAAGCATTTGATGCGGATCATGATGAAAATCCTTATGGGCATGATCTGGATGCGATGAAAGCACTCATCAATGAGAATACTCGGGTTATTTTTGTCGCTAATCCAAATAATCCAACAGGTACATGGCTGAAAAGCGCTGAGTTGAAGCAATTCCTAAGCGAGGTGCCTAAAGATATTATTGTAGTTGTCGATGAAGCGTATTTTGAATATGTTGAAAATGAAGAATACCCAAATACAATGGAATGGTTGAATACCTTCCCTAACTTAATTGTATCGCGCACTTTTTCTAAAGCTTATGGTTTGGCTGGTCTTCGAGTGGGTTATGCAGTCTGTAGCGAAGCCATTGCAGATTTGTTGAATCGAGTTCGTCATCCATTTAATGTTAATACAGTTTCTATTCTTGCAGCCGCAGCTGCACTAGATGATGATAACCATTTAAATAACTGTGTTGAAATGAATACCAAAGGAATTAAGTTTTGGCGAGCAGCATGTCAGTATCGCGGGTTGGATTACATTCCTACCGTAGGAAACTTTATTACTATCGATTTTGAACAAGATGCGATGCCCATTTATGAGGGTTTATTACGCGAAGCTGTGATTGTTAGACCCATTGCAAATTATGGTTTGCCTAATCACTTACGTATTAGTATCTCTACTCCTGAAGATAACCAACGATGTTTAGATGCGCTTGATAAAGTGCTAAACGAGCTTGGTTTTGAGTAAAAATGATTAATAAACTCTGCATATTTGGTGTTGGCCTGATTGGAGGCTCTCTCGCCTTGGCTTTAAAAAAAGCCAATTATTGTAATACCATTATTGGTTGTAGCCGCGACGAAATGCATTTAAAGAGAGCTCTCGAATTAGGTGTTATTGATAGCTATACCTTAGATCAAAAAGAAGCGGTAAAAGACGCTGATGTTGTTTTATTGGCAGTGCCTATTAGAGCTATCGGTGGCATATTAACTAATATCGTTGATGTTTTAGATGATAAAACCATACTTACCGATGCTGGAAGTGCTAAGGGTAGTGTTATAAGTGCTGTAAAAGATGCGTATAACGGAAGCCTACCCTCAAATTTTGTTGCTGGACATCCAATTGCGGGTAAGGAAAAAAGTTCTGTGGAAGCTGCTGTTACTGATTTGTATGTGGATCATAAAGTTGTATTGACGCCTACTCCTGAAACGAATCAAGAAGCACTCAAGATTGTTGAGGCTATGTGGCAAATTGCTGGTGCAACCGTTGAGACATTAGCAGTTAAACAACACGATGATGTGTTGGCAGCAACCAGTCATTTACCGCATGTTTTAGCGTTTACCTTTGTCAATGCTTTGGCTAAATCAGAATATGGTGATGCGGTATTTGACTATGCTGCTGGTGGGTTTGAAAGCTTTTCACGCACAGCTTCCAGCGATTCTGTTATGTGGCGTGATATCTGTTTAGAAAATAAAACTGCTATCCTAGATGCTCTCGAAGTTTATCAAGAAGATTTAGCCAATATTAAAAAAGCCATTGAAGATGAAAATAGTGAAAAAATAGAATCATTATTTCTAGATGCGAAAACTACCCGAGATAGAATCATTAAAAATTCCTAAAATCTATCTTATTTATCTTTCTATGACTGATTCGAAAAGATCAAAATAAGTGGGGAAAGTCTTACCCGTACACCCAGGATCATTAATAGTTATCGCATTTTCACCCATTGCAGCCAGCGATAAACACATTGCCATGCGGTGATCGTCGTAGGTATCGATGGTTGCGGAAGAGATTTCGGCAGGTGGCTCAATGACAATATAATCCTCCCCTTCTTCAATAGTCGCACCAACTTTTCGCAGTTCTGTTGCCATAGCGCTTAAACGATCGGTTTCTTTAACACGCCAGTTATAAATATTACGAATCGTAGTGGTGCCATCTGCAAACAATGCCGCCGCCGCTATTGTCATTGCAGCATCAGGGATGTGATTCAAATCCACATCAATCCCTTTCAATTTTCCGGTGTTTGAAACGGTGATGGATTCTTCTTCCCACACAGCGTTTGCGCCCATTAACTCTAATACATCAGCAAACTTAGCATCACCTTGAATAGAGGCAGTACCTACACCATTCACTTTAATACTTCCCCCTTTGATAGCTGCTGCCGCTAAAAAATATGATGCAGAGGAGGCGTCACCTTCCACCATAATTCGTCCAGGTGATTGATAGGTTTGATTTCCTTTGACTTTAAATGACTCATAGTTATTGTTTTCAACCTCAACACCAAAGGCTTTCATCAAGTGCATAGTGATTTCAATATATGGCTTGGAGACAAGCTCATCGATGATCACAATTTCCATATCAGCCTTGGCCAAGGGAGCAGCCATAAGCAATGCGGTTAAGAATTGACTAGAAATACTTCCTTGTATTTCAATTTGACCACCTTCCAAACCATTGCTATTTATTTTTAAAGGCGGGAAATCCTCATCTTGTAAGTATTCAATATCTGCCCCTGCTTGACGTAAAGCATTTACTAAATGTCCAATAGGGCGTTCAAACATTCGCGGTTCGCCGGTAAGGGTAAAGTTACCTTGACCAAGGCACAAAGCAGCCGTAAGTGGGCGCATTGCAGTACCTGCATTACCAAGAAATAACTCAATATCTTCATCGATATTAATTGCGCCGCCTAAACCTTGCACAGTGCATTGACTTTTATCTTTAGAAAGCTCGTAGCTTACCCCCATTTTTTTTAAGGCAGTAAGCATAAAGTTAATATCATCGCTATCTAGAAGGTTACTGATTACAGTTTCACCTTGTGCCAGTGTTGCAAGAAGTAAAATTCTATTCGATAAGCTCTTTGAGCCAGGGATTGTGACTTCACCGTTGACACGGTTGATAGGATGAATTGTGAGGCTTTCCATGAGTACTTAGATGTTTGCGTTATTGTTAGATAGGAAATTTAATTATAACGCTGGGTAAAAACAAAGCTACCTTGTATTTATAATTAACACATTTAAAACCTAAAATTAGATGCTTTACAATTATACTTGTTTAAAAGCATCAAAAAGTAGGGGGGTGTCTTTTTCAAATTAAAAGACATCCTCTAATTTTATTTATAATGGTCGCCAAACCACTGCAATATCATTGATTTGAACATCTGTTTTTCGTGGTTTGATCTGGAATTCTTCAATATCTACATTTTCCACATCAAATTCATCCACCAGGTCATCAATCTTA
>CALJIH010000093.1 GCA_937974135.1 uncultured Cocleimonas sp.
CCTTTATGAGAAAACAACTAAAACAAAATCATAGAAACTTTGTTCTGATTCCTTTATTTTTTGGCAAAAGCAGAGCAATCACTTCTTTTGTACCTACCGAAATAGAAAAATTAGAAACCGAATTTGGCTCCATTAATCTGAGTATTACTGATGAATTGTATCCATTACCAAATGGAGATCCAAAGTTGATAGAAATCCTATTTCAACACTCAAAGCTGGCTATTGATGGGAGAAAACACCATGAATGTCAAAATTTGGTACTGGTAGATCATGGCTCACCATTACCTACAGTGAATGCAGTTCGACAGCATATCGCCAGTAAGCTACAAGAAAAACTCGCAAATGGTATTCAACTGAAACAAGCCGCGATGGAACGTCGCAAAGGAAATGAGTACGATTTCAATGGTGAATTATTGCAAGACTTAATAAGTAAACTTGCGGAATCTGGTGAAACCTCTGCTAAAGTTTTATTGCTATTTTTATTGCCAGGAACACATGCAGGAAAAAATGGGGATATTGTTCAAATTTGCCGCAATGTTATGGATAAATTCCCTGATTTTACCGCATCAATGAGTCCTTTGATTGGTGAACATGAGATGTTAATTGATTGCTTGAGCGATCGTTTACGCAACACTTTAGATGAATAATGATAAAAGACACCCCCCTACTTTTAAGCGTTGTTTATGGTAATAAGCTTGTTTAGTTTGAAACTAAATCTTAATCTATGCGACTAATCATGCGAACCAATTTAAAATCATTATTTTTAAACTTACATTCAACGAAATATTCCACCAAATAAAATGTCCATACGTTCTTTACTTGCTTATTTAGCTGCTTTTTGTGCCATTTTTATGTCAATCATCATGGCTGTTTACTTTTTGCAATCACCAAAAGTAAAAGCAACGGAATACAACGATATTTCCAAGTTTATGGAAATCTCAGATGATGTAAATTTAGAAGAAATACAAGAAGACATTCAACAAGACACTAAAACTGAAGGTGTAACAACTATAAAACCAGCAGTAAAGATTGAGAAAACCCAAATCCAACCAAAACCTGTTAAAGACATAACAGTAGACACGCAAGAAACGACTGAACCGATTAAAGAAAAACAAGCGCTTAAAGATTCACCAGCAAAACCATTACTTTCAACAAACAAGCATAATCAACAGGCTTCGTTAGGTATTAATACTAATGAGGTGTTTGAACAAGATGCGAGCATTCCGTTTGTGGATTTATTTCGAGTCGCCACACCCTTTAATGAAAATATTCGGTGTCGCAAAAAAGATCAACCATGTTTAACCGATGCCAAAGTCGAATATGACAAAAACGGTTGGCCGATAAAACTCAATGGAGGCAAGGCAGGTGTGTTCTTTTTGCGCAATGTCGCGTTACAAGCCTTACCTAAAGGGAATTACTCAGTTTTGTACGATGGAGAAGGAGAAATTGACTATCAACAAAACGCGAAATTAGTCAACCGAAAACCTGGTGAAGACATAATCAATTTTGATGCACGTGCCGATGGTTTTATGACGGCTGTGGCGCAAATTGTAAAATCAAATCCTAATGATCCACTGACTAATATTCGTATCATTATGCCTGGTGGTATTTGCGAAGGTTCAGCATACGAACATGTGACTGATCCGGCAAAGTGTAAAGAATCTAAATTTTTAGATTTCAAAACACATCATACTTCCATCGTGTTTAATCCAGACTACCTAAACTTTATGAAAGATTTCGGTGTCATCCGGATGATGCCAATGTCTGGTATCACTCGCGATCCTGACGAGTTTTGGGAACAGCGCCCAAATATGCAAGAAGCGACGTGGGGCGGTATTTATGGCTCACGTGGTGCACCACTCGAGATTCAAATCGATCTCGCGAATCGCTTACAAGCTGACCCATGGTTAAACGTACCGCATATTGCAGATGATAATTATATGCGTAAATTTGCCGAGTACGTTAAAGACAATCTCGATCCTAAGCTAACCCCGTATATTGAATATACTAACGAAGCATGGAACGCCAATTTTGTGCATAACGAGCACGTGCAAAAGATGGGGATCGCACAAAAGCTTGACCAAGATGCATTGCTCGCAGGTTATAAATACTACGCCAAACGTTCTGTGGAATTTTTTAATATTTTTGATGATGTCTACGGTGGTCAGATTAAAGATGGGCGCAAGCAATTCGTACGCATCATCGGCGGCTGGGACACTCGCCCAGATATCAGTAGTATTATTCTTGCTTACAACGATACCTACAAATCGACCGATGCCATTGCTATAGCGCCTTATATTGGTGGTAATTTAAGGGGTTTTCGCGAATCAAAAACGGTGGATGATATTTTCAAACTACTCAACGATAAACAATCATATCGCTCTTTACCTAAAATTATGCATGAGCTTAAACAACACGCCAAACTAGCCGATGAATTTGGTCTCAGTTTAATTGCTTATGAAGGCGGTCAGGGTCTGGTAGATTGGGCTGCACGCGATTATTTACAACACCCAAATCCTTTATTTTATGCCGCGAACCGTGATTCACGCATGAACACTTTATACCAAGACTTATATAAGGAATGGCGAGGAATTGGGGCTGATTTATTCGTCGCATTTAGTGCCCCGAGAAGTTGTAACTGGAGTGGTTGTTGGGGGTTAAAAGAACATATCAAACAACCGCTAGATAAAGCCCCTAAATTAGAAGCTTCACTAGAATTTATGCAGAATAATAAACGCTGGTGGAGTTGGGATAAGTCGTCTGAAAAACCTCAACCTGCATCGTCAAAAGTGGCTAAATATTTGAAAACACAAGATCCCAATAAACCCAGAATTGTGATTCGTCCCGCGAAGAAGAAAGCTACGGATGAGAATAAATTGAATTTCCGTTTTGAAAATCCACAAGCCTTAAACCTATTACTCGAGGGTGAAACCTGGGATAAACGCGATATGTCTGGCAAATGGCAAGTCAAATGGGATAAGAAAAACATTTACCTTAGCGCTAAAGTTTACGATAAAGAAAAAAGTGAAGATTCCGCTGATCCAGCCAATGATGATTCCATCGAGTTTTTTATTGATACCAATAATAGCCGTGGCTCAAAATTCGACAAAAAAAATGACTTCCACTTTATTTTTGCCAGAAATAAAACGGAAGCTGTAGCAGGAAAACGCAACCCAAAAAATCGTAATATCAGCATTCCATATGAAATAGAAGAAAAATATGACGGCTACGAATTGCGCGCCAAAATTAGCTGGAAAAAACTCGGCAAAACACCCGCTGTAAAAAATAAGCTGAGTATGGATGTTGTCATGAATGACGACGACGATGGCGGCAAACGTGATGCCAGAATCAGTTGGAACAGTCGCAATATAGAACCTAAACCTAAAGATTTTGGTATGGTGTTAGTCAGCGGTCGTTAAATTTGATAAAAATATTATGTTTTATTTTTTATTAATTATCATCAATATCATTAGCATCTTCGTTTGTCTCAATATTGCTAAGTCGAGAGGAGCTAACCCTGTATTTTGGAGTGTTATGGGTGCATTATTTGGCCCCTTAGCAATACCATTTACACTATTTATCAGAACTGAATAAATCAGGTAAAAAAGCGATGCCCTGAGCCTGTCGAAGGGACACCCCCCTACTTTTTGCTACTTTTGGTGTAAGGTAAAAAAAACTATGTATATGTAATATCTATGATCACATTCTACAAAATGTTCATTCTATGGAAAGTTAAAATACCAAAACGACCAATTCAAAGCATCTAAACCTACCCCATGATAAAACCGTATACACAAAAGCAAATAAATCCATAGCACAAGAAAAGTAGCTATTTTATGTGAATAAGCTACACTTAGCTGGTATCAAGGGGGAAGAGCTTTGTATAATAACTTCAAATAACAAAAACAGTACACTATTTATACATACTAGTAATTTCCTTTAAGTAATTTATCTGGGACAT
>CALJIH010000094.1 GCA_937974135.1 uncultured Cocleimonas sp.
TTTTACCGAATGCGAGCAAAGCTTCTTTAAAACGTTTGACGATATCGCCCGCTTTTTCAATTTTATCAATACCAGCAACGCTTTTACCTGCTTGCCAGAATTCTTTGCCTGATTCATCCATGGATGAGTTGCGCAGTTGAAATGCAGAACGGATCGTATAAAACATCCGCATCCAGTGTTTACCTTTGGGATGCTTCAATAACCAACTAGCGATCATCCCTGCTTCTGTGCCTTGTTCTTTAATTAAATCAGTATTAATAATGGAAACTGGTACTCCGGTGATTTTTTCACTGAGGATAATATCCCCTTCATCGGCATCTACGATTGCTTGTTTGTATGGTTCACTACTATTGCATTCTTCAGTGGCTATAAAACGTGTACCCAATTGACAAGCATCAAATCCCATCAGCATCGCATCTGCATACTGCGCTTCATTACCGATGCCACCTGCGCAGACTACTGGCACATCAAACACTTTTAGCTCGTCGAGTAACTGCTGTTGGCTTTTTCCTCCAGCATGTCCACCCGCACGATTATTCACAGCAATTAAACCATGAGCACCGCCATCTATACCTTTTTGTGCCCATTTATGTTCAGTCACGTCGTGATAAACGATTCCACCATGAGGCTCTACTGTATCCACTACCCATTTAGGGTTTCCCAGTGAAGTGATAAAAAATCTGACGCCCTCTTCTAAAGCGATATCAACCCAGGCAACCATTTTATCATGGTATCGTTTTGATGATTTTTCGATGAGCGCATTCATGCCAATCGGCTTATCGGTGATAGCTTTGATATCTTTCAAAGCTTGGCGGAAATCTTGTTTATGTACAAAAGTTAGGGATACAGGTTGCACCACACCAAGACCACCAGCTTTTGATACTGCAGCGACCAATTCAAAATTTGAACAGGGATACATTGGACCACAAATGAGTGGCACTTCAACCTTAGCGTGCTTGGTAAAAGGGGTTTCTATAATTAGACTCAAATCTGATCCTTCACTAAAGGTATTTTATGGTGTATCGGATGCTGGGGGTGACAACAACCAATGGACATTTATTGTAGCAACTATATCACCTGAAGAATCTTTAATTTCAGCTTCTACTATAGATCGAGTGGGTTCACTAACTACATCAGGTGGATTGGCAGTACCTGTTGCAATGAGACGCCCCCGAGCTTTCTTTAAGTATTTAATATCAAGGTCAACGACTATCGCACGTGTGCTATTGGGTATCTTTGAAAACATCGCCATACCGCTAGCTAATTCACCAAGGTTAGCTAAGGCAATAGCGTGAATGCTTTTAAGATGATTACGCACAGCTCGGCGGTCATTCATAGCAATGGTGACTTTACCATCACCTAGGGTTAATACTTGCGCTTTGATGTTTCCGGAATAAGGGACCGTCCGTCCTAGCATGAAATTAAACAACTTTCGCCCAGCGGCTGAGTGCCCTAATTTATTCCACATTTTGATAACACGGTGAGCATTATCACTTGGAATTGATTGACGTGTCGTAGTTGAGTTGGCGTTCAAAAAAATACCTAGTTTAGTATTAAAATTATTTAAACAATTAAAACAGTGAGTTAAGAGAAGAAATAAGGAATTAACTTTATCTGCCTAACAGATTAAATAGAGCGATCGTTCTATTTATTAGAATATTTAAACCAAGTTTTGTCAAGAATATTGTAATGCTGATAAAAGTTAATTGAATAATGATGACTTTTAGCCCGTAAATGCACGATCAGAATGTAAATAAGCAAGCTCCTCTGGCGTGCTTTTTCTACCTAACATGTCATTTCGATGTGGAAATCTGCCAAATTCAATAATCAAGTCGCGATGGTGTTTTGCAAAACGTAAATTATCGGTTAATTCTCTTTTCTCAAAACAAGACACGCAAAGTTCTTGATCGGCTAATGTTTCACTATGCATTAATGGCATATATAGAAATGATACCTTGCTTGTATCTATGTTGTTATCTAAACCCTCTCTAATGGCATGATTAGCGACATCTATAGATTGTGCTTCTGTTTGAAAACTCTTTTTATCGCCACGAAACATATTTAAAGGAAACTGATCAAGCACTATACACAAAGCCAAACAACCTTCTGCTGTTTGTTGCCAGTTTTGTAATTTACGCGAGGCCGCAAGTTCCCACAGAGATTCAAAACGCTGTTTAATAAGATTATCGAATTCAGGTGTCGATTTAAACCATTTCTGGCTATTCTCTTCGGCATACCAGAAATCCAGAACATCCTGTATTTTTTCTGCTTGCATGTAGACCTCTTGAAATGACAATTTAATAACACACAAAAGTGGGGGGGTGTCTTTTTTCGTTATCACGCAGTGTGAATACGCCAAGCTACCTCTAATGCTTGTTTATTCGCTAAAATATCATGTACTCGGAATATCTTAATACCTGCATTGACGCCAATTACGGTTGTTGCGCAGGTTGCTACCGCACGTTTTTCCGGATCATCCTGATTAATGATCTCTCCTAAAAATCGTTTTCGACTGGTACCTAAAAGCACCGGATAATCCAGTGCAACTAATGACCCTAAATCATTCATTAATAATAAATTATGTTGTGTTGTTTTACCAAAACCAATACCAGGATCTAGAATAATGTTGTGTTTAGGAATACCCATTTCTATGGCTAACTCGGCCCTATGCTTTAAGTATTCAATAACTTCTTGGCAAACATCATCGTAATAAGGCGCATCTTGCATGGTCTTTGATTTGCCTTGGCGATGCATTAGGACGATTGGACATTTTTTTCTCAAGGCCAGATTGAGTATATCTTCTGAACCCTCTACATCAGAATCCTCACCCGCAGAAATATCATTGATCCAGTTGGCACCTGCATTAATTGCGGTTTCAGCCACTTTAGTCAGAGTTGTATCGACACTAATTAATACGTCTTTGTCTTTCTTACGAATGCCTTCGATTACCGGTATGACTCTGTCGATTTGCTGATTCGCGCTGATGGTATCTGCACCTGGGCGTGTGGACTCGCCACCTATATCAATAATATCCGCGCCTTGCTGTTGCATGAGAAACGCACGCTTAATTGCAGACTCTGGTTTATGGTGTTGTCCACCGTCACTAAAACTGTCTGGAGTAACGTTTAAGACACCCATAATCATGGGTTTTTTAGGCTTATTCATGGCTATGTATAGTAAAAATTAAAGTGATTAAAACACAAAACAAAAAGACACCCCCCTACTTTTAGCGAACTTACCGTTTTGTCTTTAAAAACGGCTAACTCAGCCGAAGCGAAGCGGAGACAACAGCTTTAGCTGGCCCGGAGGGTGAGGCAAAGCCGAATCATTATACTAAAGCTTAGGAGGAATCGTCTGAAAGACGATATTAGACCTTAGCGTAGAGTTGTGAGGTGCGGTTACAGTTATAAATATTTCCTATTCAGTTGATTTGTTACTAAAGCCCAAAAAAAGGCGGTTTAGACACAGCAGGCAACTCAAATTGTTTTGGGTATTCCACACTCACGAAATATAAACCACAAGCAGGCGCAGTGATACCCGCTTGATTACGATCTTTAACGGCTAACAATTCCGTAAACCACTCGACCGGTTTTGCCGCTTTACCCACTTCAAATAAACTTCCAACGATATTTCGGACCATGTGATGTAAAAACGCATTGGCTACGATATCGATATAGATATATTGTCCATCTCTGGTCACAGAAATGCTTTGCAATTCACGCCTCGCATGTTTTGCCTGACACCCCGCAGCACGAAAACTACTGAAATCATTTTCACCTAAAAGGAGCTGCGCTGACTGATGCATAAGATCTGCGTTGAGTGATTCTTTATACCAACATACTTTATTAAAAATAATCGCAGGACGAGTAATTTGATTTAAGATGATATAACGGTATCTTCTTGAAATAGCAGAAAAACGCGCATGAAAATCTTCATTAACTGGTTGAATCCAACGCATACTAATATCATCGGGCAGATTTCTATTGCAACCCATCTTCCAAGCTTTGATACTGCGTTCTGCTGT
Organism: uncultured Cocleimonas sp.; assembly: GCA_937974135.1. Classification (GTDB taxonomy): domain Bacteria; phylum Pseudomonadota; class Gammaproteobacteria; order Thiotrichales; family Thiotrichaceae; genus Cocleimonas. Next base: position 4,025 of record CALJIH010000094.1, read on the forward strand.
TGATTCAAAATGTACAATTTGCCCAATGCCATGAACACCACTATCAGTTCTGCCCGCGCAATTTAATTCAATCGGTTGAGCCGCAACTTGTGACAGTGAATTTTCAACTTCAGCTTGTACCGAAGGCCCATGTGAGAGCCGTTGCCAGCCAAAATATGGGGTTCCATCGTATTCGATACATGCAGCATACTTCATAAAAAGACCTTTTTAATTTGCCACATTATATCTGTATTTCTTGGCATAAAAAAAGCCGAGCTAAGCTCGGCTTTAATTAGTAACAATTAAACTAATTTTTAACCATTTTGGTGAAGTAACTCTTCAGCAAGACGTTTTTGCTCATCATTGCCAGCTTCCATAACTTCTTCTAGTGTGCTTCTTGCACCATCAATATCACCCATATCTATATAAGCTTTAGCAAGATCAATCTTAGTTTCGATCTGAGTCTCGCCAATCACTTCAGCGTCATCATCAAGATCTAAAAATGAAAGATTATCATCAAAATCAGCTAGCAGATTATCATCCATTTCAGATGTCTCACCATCTGGGTTTGATTTATAAGCATGGTCTTCAGGCATGATCTTATCAAAGTCTTCTGAACCTATTTCTAGATTTAGGTTTGTAGCTTCATTGATATCTACATCGGCAACCTCTGCATCGTCATCACCCATCAGACCTTTAGCTGCTAAGCCTGCTGCTGCGACACCTGCTGCTGCCATACCTGCCAGTGATGAGTCATCGTTATCTTTAGCTTCATCAGCATTAAGAATATCTTCTAAAGAATCATCATCGAATAAGAAATCAGTATCTTCTACTTGATCAGCGATGTCTTCCATAGCTTCACTGGCAGTTGCTCCTGCAGTGTCTATGGCATCATCAGCCATGTTATCTACACTAGCTAGCTCATCATCTAAAATACTTTCGAAGTCATCATCCAGATCAATTTCAAAGTCTTCAGACAAATCAGCTACTTTAACCGAATCATCCGTATTAAGTTCCGTTGTGGCATCTGAATCCGATACTGAGTCTAAGTTAATACTGTCATCAAAATCTAATGTTTCTCCTAGGTCGATATCCGTATCAATATCAAGACCTTCTAACTCATCCATTTCTTTAGAAAGATCAACTTCGTCGAATTCATCAAGAATCGTATCTTCAATCAAGTCATCATCAGTACTTACTACATCGCCCACTTTGTCAGTGATATCAGTAAATAAGTCTTCAGCCTCGTCAGTTGAAGCAGCTATTGCTGTGCCTGCAACCATCGCTGCACCTGTGGCTGCTGCTGCAACACCTGGTACCGATGAATTGTCATACAGTTTACTTTCTGGTAATAAGTTATTACCCCATTCACAAATCTCATCCCAATGATTTTGCTTGTCATCAGACTGAAGATTTATGAAATCTTTCGTTGCTTCTTCAAATCCTTCAGCATCACCAGCGGCTTTATAATTTTCTAATAGTTTAGCGTGTAAAGCAGCACTATCAGGATATGTCATTAGCGCACGTTTGATTTCTGATTCAGCTTGATCATGTAAACCGTATACGATGTAAACGTCGGCTTCTTGGATTAAGTCTTCTAACTCATCACTATTATCCAAGACTGCGGCAGCTTCTTGTGTTTCAACATCATCTTCACTATGAACCGCTTCAAATTCAGTTTCTTGCTCTTCAAATTCAGTTTCTGGTTCTCCAAACTCACTGGTAACGTAATCTTCTTCGATATCTTGATCATTTAAACCGCTATCAATGAGATCAGAAAAATCTTCTACATCGTCTTTGTTTTTACGACGACGCATAAAGGCAAAACCACCTAATAGTGCAAGAGAACCTGCACCTGCTGCCCAACCAACTGGAGAATTAATTAACCCCATGATATCCAATCCAGCTTCTTCTTCAGCTTTAAATGGATCAGCAGCTTGCTCTTGTTGTACCACCTCTGGTTCAATCTCATTTGCAAGCTGATTTGTTGCTTGTGTATCAACAATAGCTGTCTCAGGTGTTGTTCTAACGATTTCACCATTTTCAGACGCTAATTGACCAGCAACTTGTCCTTGGATGTCATTACCAATATTTTCAACAACTGTATTTTGTTCTGGTTGAGTTTGGTTTGCTTGCTCACCTTGTTGCGGCTGATTACCCGCAAGACCAGACTGTAAACCCGCTAACTGCTCACTTTTCAGGGCAATCAAACGATTTTTCTTACGTAATAGTGATTCAAGTTCAGATACGCGAGATTTTAATTCCGTATTTTCTTGTTGTTTTGTGGTTAATGATTCATTTAACAATGCTAATTTCTTATTTAAATCTGCAATTGCTGCTGAATTACCACCTGAACTAGAACTGCTAGCATTATTTGTTTTACCACCTAATACTTCTAAGCGCGCTGAATTAGCTTTATTTGTAGCATTACCACCACGACTAGCAATTTGCTCTCCACGTTGCGCTTTCCACGCTCTAGCTTGAGCAATAATCTGAGATTTTGCGGCACGTGAAGATAAGCTTCTTGCTTCTTGAATAGAAGGACGAACCATTACTGCGCCAGCTTTAAGGTTATTCATATTACCTTGGCTAAATGCATTACGGTTCTTTTCAAACAATGCAACCATCATTTGATCTCTGCGCACACCGTTATAATTTAGGCGTGAAGCAATTTTAGATAACGTATCTCCACTTCTAACTCTGTAGTTACTGCCTCTAGCTGGAGCAGATGCTACACGGCGCGCTTGTTGTCTTGCTGGTGCTTGACCTTGCAAAACTTGACGAGCCTGACGTTCAAATGCAGTTTCAGCAGGTGCTTGTGCTTGACGCTGTTGTTGTGCTTGCTGTGCTTGTTGTCTTTGTCTTTGTAATTGCGCTTGTCTTTGTGCCTGAGCTTGACGCTGTGCTTGTTGAGCCTGACGTTGACGTTGAGCTTGCAACTGTTGTTGAGTAGGCTGTGGCGCTCGATTAATAACACCTTGAGCACGAGGTTCTGCACGCACGCCTGCATTATTACTTGCGATTGCTGTATTAGGACGAAGTAAAACAGGAGGATCAAGCAGAACAGTATATTCTTTAAGGAGTTGCCCGTTTGGCCAGCTAACTTCTAACAAGAAGTTTAAGAAAGGCTCATTAATTGGCTGGTTTGAACTAACTAGTATTACTGGACGTCCGTTTTGTACCGCTGTTCTAAAACGTATGCCGTTTAGAAAAGCTGGTCGGTCAATACCTACACGATTAAACACCTCTGGAGAAGCGACGCGTATACGCAGGTTTTGAACTTCTGACGGATTAGTCTGAAGTAAGTTAATTTTTCCTTGGAAAGGCTGATTTAAGCTGGATTTAGATTCTATCTCGCCAAGGCTGAGTGCATTAGAAGCTGTTGGAATGGCCATTGCTAAACATATTGCAAGGCTTAAGGCTTTCTTATTCACTGGTGTTCCCCTTTTTATTTTTATCATTTTTATGAATCCTTTCTTTGTTTTAATATTTCACTATCAAAACATTTAGACTCTAGCTCTTTTAAAATTGTTATTGAGCCAATGGTTAAGTTTATTATTATATTTTCTTTTGCTACTAATCATATTAGTGAAAAATAGAGTAATAAACTTTGAATCTACATTACTCAGAATCGGTCGCTAATATTTCCAGACCCCTAAAAGCTGGATACTGTGGTATTTATATCAAAGCATGGATGAATCAAAACTGAATAGCGTTAAGTAATTGTCATTTATTCCCAATTTGAACCATAAATTCACCAGAAGTGTGTCACTTTCTGACAAATTTATGGTCAATTCGTTAATTATTTTTATTAGTACTAAAAATCACTTTTATTCCTTATTAGGAATACTTGTTATGTTTCTATAAATAATCTCTTATTAATACCTCAGCGATTTGGATACTATTTAACGCTGCGCCTTTGCGTACATTATCGGCAACTACCCACATATTTAACCCACTAGAATGTGAGATGTCTTCACGGATGCGGCTTACATATACAGGATCTTTATTCGCACCGTCTGTTACCGCAGTGGCATAACCACCGTCTTCACGTTGATCAACGACTTCAATACCATCTGCCGCATTCAATAATTCAGTGGCGTGTTCAGCGCTGATAGGATCGCGTGTTTCAATATGTACCGCCTCTGAATGTCCAAAAAACACAGGTATACGAACCGCTGTTGGATTAACCAAGATATCATCATCTTCCATAATCTTGTTGGTTTCCCATACCATTTTCATTTCTTCTTTGGTGTAACCATTTTCTTGGAATACATCTATTTGCGGTATAGCATTAAACGCAATCTGCTTAGGATAGACTTCAACTTTTGCCTCTTTGGCATTTAACAGCTGTGCTGTTTGCGCAGCTAATTCTTCAATCGCTGGTTTTCCAGATCCAGAAACAGCTTGATAAGTACATACATTAATACGTGTAATTTTGGCGGCATCATGAATGGGTTTTAGCGCAACTAACATTTGGATCGTTGAACAGTTTGGATTAGCAATGATGCCACGATTTGTGTATTCAGCTACTGCATGCGGATTGACCTCAGGTACAACTAATGGAATATCATCGTCGTATCTAAACTCAGAAGTATTATCAATAACGACACAGCCTTGTGAAGCTGCAATTGGCGCATACTCTCGTGAAATTGCGCCACCTGGTGAAAATAAACCGATTTGTACTTTTGAAAAATCAAAGGTGGCAAGGTTTTCAATGGTTAAACTCTTATCACCAAACTGAACTCGTTTGCCCACTGATCGCTCACTCGCTAGTGCATAAACTTTCCCTACAGGGAAATTACGTTCTGCTAAAATTTCAAGCATTACCTCACCCACTGCACCAGTAGCACCAACCACTGCAACATCGTATGTTTTTGACATATTTATTTACTCTGTTAAAAAATTAGTATCCTATTTTTACAGTTTACTCTGTTTTCGTATATAACTATAATCGTAATTATTCATATTTTTCATTCCTATTGGTTATATACAAATGGACATTGCCTCTTATAAAGCATTTATCGCAGTAGCCGAATTGGGAACCTTCTCAAAAGCTGCCGAATCATTGTTTATTACTCAACCCGCCATCAGTAAACGTATCGCACTTCTTGAGGAACAACTGGGTAGCAAACTTTTTGATCGTATCGGTAAACGAGTTACGTTAAACCATGCAGGCAAAGCGCTATTACCAATTGCCTCAAGAATCGTGCAAGACATGAAAGAGTCGCAACGAGTGATAGATAATCTTAACGGACAAGTCAGCGGTTCTTTATCATTAGTGACTTCGCATCACATTGGGCTTAGACGATTGCCTGAAACACTCAAGGTTTTTGCTGAATCCTATCCACAAGTTCGTTTAGATTTAGCGTTTATGGATTCTGATGATGCATGCCAAGAAATCGAAAAAGGTAACTATGAACTAGGCGTAGTAACACTGCCCTTAACAAAACCTAAGAGACTATCTCTCACGCCATTA
>CALJIH010000095.1 GCA_937974135.1 uncultured Cocleimonas sp.
GCTTTAACCTTTTCATGATGGAGATATGTGTGATGCATAAAGTGTTTTTTAAAATGTATGTTGTGTTGGGTATAGCTATTTTTTTTATGACCAACGTAAATGCACAAGTAATGCCACCAGAATATGGACTTTACTGGTTTAAAAACAATACAGATTTCCAAAAAGCTGCTCCAAATCTTGATAGTGATTATTACAACCCGAATAATAAAACCATGATATTTGCTCATGGCCAACAAACAAATGCCATTCAAAGTGATTTTTTCGAATCCTTTAATTACATGAAGCACAGTATGAAAAATCATCAGTTCCCTGCATCAACACAAAGGGATCTAGCCAAAATATGGAAAGATAAAGGTTGGAATGTAGGTGTTTTTTATTGGAGGGAGTTTGCTGATGATGGCGTACTAGAAGCTGAAAGTAAGGTTTGGTCTAATCAAGGTATCTTCGGAATGCGAATGAAAGTCAAGAATGCTGACGGTTCTGTAAGCAACATCAATCAGCATAATATACCCGCAGAAGTTGCGGGTAAGTCTGTATCAGATTTGTTCTACGATGATTATGTTGATGCCTTGGCAAATCATGGAAACAAGGAAATACGATTGGTTGGACATTCGCTTGGCAATCAATTAGTAATAGCGACAGGTAAGAAGATCAGTGATGCCGTGGTCTCAGGAGAGATCACAGAAAACCTTCATCCCGATCGAATTGCTTTATTAGATCCGTTTTATTCAAATAACTTCAAACCTTTTTGGTTTTTTTCAACTACGGGTAAGATGGCAGCTGAAGCAGCAGAGATAATGCGAAATCGTGGGACTCTTTTTGAACTGTATCGTTACTCTTTGGTTAGTGCCATCGGCGAGATCGTGGGTCAATTTACTTTTGATGAAGACAGCCTACTAAGATTACGTTTACTAAGCGCTCATCAAGATATGCGTCCGTGGTATATCGATTTTTTCGACTTTGGAGAAAAGCATATAGCGTCACCATATTTGTATTTCCAGTCGATGGCCTATTCTACGCCTGATGAAGTGAAGCTTGGTAAATGGGTTGGTCCATGGTACTTCCGTCACTGGGATCCATTTTATCCTGTTAAAATAGGAAAAGCGTTATCAGCAAGTACTTCGAATAGTCGTGTTAAACAAATGATGACTAGCACTTACTATTGGGAACAAATCCGCGGTCGTCAAAGTGCAGATACCGCGGATGATAAATTTGTTAAAAAGAGAAGACGTTAGTAAAGAATAAAAGATTCTAAGCTTTTATGGCTTCAATCGTTGCCGATAATACATAATCTTCCGCACCTGTACCTGGTGCCCAGTCTTGAATAAACTCGCGTGATTCTTCTTTTGGTTTAATTTCAATATTACTGAAACCAGTATTTTTTAGATCAGTTTCAAGATCACTGATTAATGCGGCATTACCCATGCAACCTGCGATTAACAGTGGATCATTACGCATTTCCTCAGGAAGTTCGATGGTCGCCACTACATCTGATATCGCGAGTCTGCCGCCTGTTTTTAAAATACGAAACGCTTCTTTAAACACTTGGCCTTTATTGGGTGATAGATTGATCACGCAGTTTGAGATAATTACATCGGCTGTATTATCAGCAACCGGTAAGTGTTCGATTTCACCTAGGCGAAATTCGACGTTTTCAAAATTACCTTTGTCGGCGTTATTGCGCGCTTTACTAATCATATCTGGTGTCATGTCGATACCGATTACTTGGCCTGTTTGTCCTACTTCTGGAGAAGCAAGAAAACAATCGAAACCACCTCCAGAACCGAGATCGACCACAGTTTCACCTGCTTGCAACGCAGCGATTGCTTTTGGATTGCCACAACCTAAACCCATATCCGCGCCAGATGGGACATTCTCTAATTCTGCTTTCGAGTAACCCAAGCGCGTTGAAATTAAAGTGTTAATTGCATCATCATCTGAAGTGCCACAACAACTGGCGGCAGGGCCATCTTGCTCGCTCATCGCATTGGCGACTTTGGCGTAACTTTTACGAATCTCTTCGCGAAAGTTATCTTCTTGTGCCGCTGTTCTCTCTTGTTTTTCGTCACAACAAGTTGGTGCGCAGCAGTTTGTTTCCGTACTCATGATGTTACCTTTTGTGTTTTGTTTGCGTTTAAATTGAGAGTGTCGATATTAAAGAAACCAGAAAGTTGATTGAGCACTTCGGGTTCGATCCAACATTCGATGTTTTTGCCATTACGACGCGTTTTGATTAATCCTGCATGGTGTAACTCTTTGAGATGATGCGACACTGTCGATGGTGCAATTTGTAATTCTTTACCAATCTCACCAACGGTTAAACCAATGGCCTCATCAATCTCACAAACTGTGCCTGGGGCGCAGCAAGTAGTCAGCCGTTGAAAAATCGACAAGCGATGAGGATTACCTAATGCTTTGAGCATCGTGGCGCAGGTTTGGATATCAATACTACAATTCGACATATTTCGAATTGTAGTATTGTTTGATGATGGTTGTCAATTAAAAAAGACACCCCCCTACTTTTAAGCGGTTTTAGTAGATAATCTCAGATGAGGGCTAAGAACGTTTCGCATGGCGATAATTGATGACGAATAACAGAAGGCCAAAGACGCAGAAGATGCCGCCAATGATCGTGCCGAATTCAAAAAAGCTCTTTTTGTAATGACCGAAACCAATAAATGCCAAGCCCATTAATAGTAAATAAAAAGGGCCAAAGTAAG
>CALJIH010000096.1 GCA_937974135.1 uncultured Cocleimonas sp.
CAAAGTCATTATCGATGGTGATGCCAGTCAATATGCTGGAGCAACCGGACATGGTGGACTGTTAGTGGTTAAAGGCAATGCCACTTCACGTTGTGGTATCTCCATGAAAGGCATCAATATTGTGGTTGGTGGAAATATCGGGCACATGTCTGCATTCATGGCGCAATCAGGCAATTTGGTGGTTTGCGGTGATGCAGGCGATGCTTTGGGTGACAGTTGCTACGAGGCTAGACTTTTTGTGCGCGGTTCTGTGAAAAGCCTAGGTGCAGATTGTGAGAAAAAAGAAATGCGACCAGAGCACATCGAAACGCTTAAAGAGCTATTAGACCAAGCAGGTATTGAGGCAAAACCGGAAGAATTTACGCGTTACGGTTCAGCTCGTAATCTATATAACTTTGATGTCGATAATGCTGGCGCTTACTAGGGGAAATAGAAATGAAATCACATGATAAAAACGGCAATCCACACACAACACCCCGTCAATCAGCGACGTTTACCAATGATATAAACAGTGATATCCGTCGTGCAGCTGCAACCGGTATTTATGATATTCGTGGTGGTGGTGCTAAACGCAAAGTGCCACATTTTGATGATCTACTATTTTTAGGCGCATCAATGTCACGTTATCCACTAGAAGGATATCGTGAAAAATGTGGCACAGATGTTACTTTAGGCACACGTTTTGCCAAAAATCCGATTGAGTTAGAAACGCCGATTACGATTGCAGGTATGAGTTTTGGTGCGCTTTCAGGCCCAGCTAAAGAAGCATTAGGGCGTGGTGCAAGTGCAGCTGGTACGTCAACGACAACTGGTGATGGCGGTATGACACCCGAAGAACGCGGGCATTCGGATAAATTGGTTTATCAATATTTGCCGTCACGTTATGGCATGAATCCAGATGATTTACGTAAAGCAGACGCTATCGAGATAGTGGTAGGTCAAGGTGCAAAACCTGGCGGTGGTGGTATGTTATTGGGTCAGAAAATATCTGATCGTGTCGCACAAATGCGTAACTTGCCTAAAGGTATTGATCAACGTTCTGCATGTCGTCATCCCGATTGGACGGGCCCTGATGATCTTGAAATTAAAATTCTAGAATTACGTGAGATCACAAATTGGCAAGTACCAATTTATGTAAAAGTGGCAGGTGCGCGTCCTTATTACGATACAACTTTAGCGGTTAAAGCGGGTGCGGATGTTGTAGTGCTCGATGGTATGCAAGGCGGAACTGCGGCCACTCAAGATGTTTTTATTGAACACGTCGGTCAACCAACATTGGCTATTGTTCGTTCTGCCGTTGAAGCCTTACAAGAACTCGGTATGCATCGTAAAGTACAGCTTGTACTTTCAGGCGGTATTCGCTCTGGTGCTGATGTAGCTAAAGCCATGGCACTGGGCGCTGATGCAGTGGCGATCGGTACCGCGGCGCTCATCGCTCTAGGTGATAACGATCCAAAATGGGAACAAGAATATAATGATCTTGGTTCTACAACGGGCGCCTATGATGATTGGCACGAAGGTCAAGATCCAGCTGGGATTACCACGCAAGATCCAGACTTGATGAAACGTTTTGATCCAGTAGAGGGCGGACGTCGCTTGAGAAATTACTTAAAAGTAATGACGCTTGAAGCGCAAACTATCGCGCGCGCTTGTGGTAAGAATCACTTACATAATCTAGAGCCAGAGGATTTGGTGGCACTTACCGTTGAGTCTGCAGCGATGGCAGGAGTTCCGCTATCAGGCACTAACTGGATACCCGGACAGACAAAATACTAAAACCATTCTATATTAAATTAATGGAAAGCTCGTTAACCGAGCAAGTTAGAAATTAGGAGAGAATCAAATGGCACAGGATTTAGCAAAATTTGCGAAAGACAATAACGTAAAATATTTCATGATTTCATACACTGATTTATTTGGTGTACAACGAGCTAAACTCGTTCCTTCTCAAGCAATTGCTGAAATGCAAGTGGAAGGTGCAGGCTTTGCCGGTTTCGCAACCTATCTTGATCTAACCCCTGCGCATCCTGATATGTTGGCAGTCCCCGATGCGGATTCAGTAATCCAATTACCTTGGAAGCCAGAAGTAGCCTGGGTTGCAGGTGATTGTGTGATGGAAGACGAGCCAGTGACTCAAGCACCACGCCAAGTACTGAAACGTGCAATTGCCAGAGCTGCGGAAAAAGGTTACTACGTCAAAACAGGCGTCGAGGCTGAGTTCTTTCTCATCAAAGAGGATGGCTTATCAATCTATGATGATGCTGATACCGCGAGTAAGCCTTGCTATGACCAGCAAGTGGTTATGCGACGTGCAGATGTAATCACTGAAATTTGTGATTATATGTTGCAGCTTGGTTGGGGTGCTTATCAAAACGATCATGAAGACGCGAATGGTCAGTATGAAATGAATTGGAATTTTGACGATGCATTAGTCACAGCTGATCGTCATTCATTCTTTAAGTTTATGGTGCGCTCAGTAGCTGAAAAACACGGCATGCGCGCGACCTTCATGCCTAAACCATTTATTAATCTAACTGGTAACGGTTGTCACGCACACATCTCTGTTTGGGATAAAGCAGGTAAAGTAAATAGCTTCGCTGATGATAAAATGGAATTGGGTCTATCTCAGCAAGGTTTACATTTCCTTGGTGGCATAATGTCGCATGCTTCAGCTTTAGCGGCGATTACCAATCCTACGGTTAATTCATACAAACGTATCAATGCCCCGCGTACCATGTCGGGTGCAACTTGGGCGCCCAATTCAGTGACTTGGACAGGTAATAACCGAACCCATATGGTTCGCGTTCCAGCCCCTGGTCGTTTTGAATTCCGTTTGGCAGATGGCGCGGTTAATCCTTATTTACTGCAAGCCGTAATAATCACTGCGGGATTAAATGGTTTGGATAGCAAAGCTGATCCAGGCCCGCGTCGTGACATTAATATGTATGAAGAAGGCCATACGGTGAAAGATGCACCAATGCTTCCATTAAACATGTTAGATGCTTTACGCACCTTTGATGAAGATGCAGATTTAAAATCCGCTTTAGGCGATGAATTCTCAGCCGCCTATCTTAAGTTAAAAATGAACGAATGGAATGATTATGCATCGCATTTAACACAGTGGGAACGCGACAATACCCTAGATATTTAAGGGACAGGCGGTTGTTGCATAGATTTTTTGTCAAAAATTTCATTAAATGGAACGTTATTTATCTATTTATGAAATATATAGCATTAGTATGAACTTTATTTGACAGAGTTTGACTAAGTAGGCGTGTGGAGTATAATTTCACACAGCTTGATTGTAAGTTACACTATTTATGCAACACCATCTCGAAGTTCCATTGTTAAGATTTCGTCCTGATATTCATAAAGAAAATAGCAACACTCAGCAAAACTAGTCTTATTTATTTCATGTTGAAATAAAAAGACATTACTAAAATTGAATAATAGGAAAATATTATGTCTACAACTACTGGAACTGTTAAATGGTTCAACGAATCTAAAGGTTTTGGCTTTATCGAGCAAGAGTCTGGCCCAGATGTATTCGCACACTTCTCTGCAATCCAAGGTGATGGCTTCAAGACTCTTCAAGAAGGTCAAAAAGTTGAATTCACTGTTACAGAAGGCCAAAAAGGTCCTCAAGCAGAGAACATCGTTGCACAGTAATTTTTAATTACAAAAACGATTTCAAAAGAGCGAAACTTTGGTTTCGCTTTTTTTATGTCTGCAATAATCACAAGCTCTTATATACTTCGTTGTATTTATTGGCATAAAAGATAAACAGTATAAAAGTAGGGGGGTGTCTTTTTTAAACTCGACAACTACACTTGAAAAATACACAAAAGCCCTTATTAATTAAATGTTATTCAAATCTTCAATTAGAGACCACACAAGGAGTTCCATATGGATACTAAATCACTTTTAGATGACATTCTTAAAACGGGAAAAGAATACGCTGAAAAAGGCCAAGCAATCGCTGAAGAAAAACTTCAGATGCCAGCCGAAGGTGCGGAACGCGATGCAAAAATAGATGGTCTCAAAAAAGGTGCAATGGCAGCTGGTGTACTGGCATTACTATTAGGAACTAAAGGTGGCAGAAAGCTTTCGGGTTCTGCAATTAAGTTTGGCAGTCTCGCCGCCATTGGTGGTATCGGCTACAAAGCTTATCAAAACTGGGTTGCGGAAAAAAATGCGACTGAAAAACAATACAAAGATATGGCTGAAGATATCGGCAAATCGAATGCTAACGACGGCACTTTAGTCAATTTTGATAAATTAGACGACAAAGAATCAGAGAATCGCAGTCAAACACTACTCAAAGCAATGATTGCTGCTGCAAAAGCAGACGGTCATGTAAATAGCAAAGAAGTGGTCGCGATTGAAGAACAAATTACTAAGCTCGGATTAGGTGATGACACCGCCGCGCTGATTCAAGATGAAATCGCCAAGCCACTTGATGTAAAAGAAGTTGCCGCACTTGCAAATGGTGATCAAGCTATGGCAGCTGAAATCTATTTAGTATCCGCAGTTATCAGTAATCGTGAGAATTCTATGGAGCGTGATTACCTAGAAAGCTTGGCTGAAGAATTAGGACTGCCAGATGCGCTAGTCGCTG
>CALJIH010000097.1 GCA_937974135.1 uncultured Cocleimonas sp.
GCTAAAGCAAACAACATAAAAATAAAAATACCTAAACGCCATGTGCCTTCATTATTGTGTATTGATTCAAGCATTCACTTCTCGTTAATTATAACTAGTGTAAAAGTATGTATACAAAGGTTTTGTTACTGAACTAAGGGAAATAGTTTAACACTAAGTAATATTGGTAATAAAATTGATTAAATAAAGAATAACTTTAAATGATCTATTTTGATCAACTTTGCGTATGTAGAGACATCGAATTAACTACCTTTTTAACAAACTAAAGAAATTTACTATGAAAAAAATATTACTCGCTTTAACACTTTTTAGCCTTTCATTAACAGCTTCAGCTTACGAAAATGATCTGGATGCATTATTAAAAACACATGTGAAGACCGTTACTCAATCTGGTATTCAATATAATGGTATCAATTATACGGCATGGGGGAAAGATCCTCGCCATGCAAAGGTTAGAGACGCAATTTTAAAAACAAACCCAGCTACACTTAAATCAAAAAACGATAAATTAGCATTTTGGATTAATGCTTACAACGTGTTGACAGTTGATTTAATCACTCGCGAAAAAGAAACCAAAAGCATCAAAAACTTAGGTTCTGTATTTAAGAGTCCTTGGAAAAAGTTTAGTTGGAAAATTAATGGTAAAGCTCACACTTTAGATGGTATTGAGCACAAGATTATTCGTCCAATGAATGAACCAAGAATCCATTTCGCAATAAACTGTGCCGCTAAATCCTGTCCTGATCTTCGTCGTGAAGCATATCGTTCAAACAAGCTTAATGGACAGCTTCAACATCAAGTGAACCTAACTTTGAACAATGCAACAAAAGGCTTTAAAAGCACTAACGGCAACAAAGCAGTTAAAGTTTCAAAAGTGATGGATTGGTTTGCTGAAGATTTTAATAAAGGCAATCTAAATTCATGGTTACAACCTTATAAAAAGCAATTTGTTAATGCTAATACAAAAATCGGATTTTTCGGTTATGATTGGTCATTGAACAAGCAATAAAAAACAATAACTAAAAAACAAGAAAATAATACATTTAAAAAGGAAAATTATCATGGCTAACACCCAACACTTTGATTTATGTGTGATTGGTGCAGGTTCGGCAGGCTTAAGTCTTGTCGCAGGCGCAGCACAACTTGGATACAACACAGTACTTATTGAAAAAGATAAAATGGGTGGTGATTGTTTAAACACAGGTTGTGTCCCTTCGAAGGCTTTATTAAAAGCGGGCAAGGTCGCTCAAAATTTTCGTAACAGTGATATCTATGGTATTAAATCTCAAGAGCCAAAAATCGATTTTGCTGCAGTAAAAGATCATGTCTCGAGTGTTATTAAAACTATCGAGCCTCATGATTCACAAGAACGTTTTGAGGGATTCGGTGCAACTGTTATACGTGAGGCTGCTAAATTTATTGATGCAAATACGATCCAAGCTGGGGAGCATACAATTAGCGCAAAATATTTCTGTATTGCTACTGGTGCGCGCGCTTTTGTTCCCCCTATCCCGGGTATCGATAAAGAAAAAGTCTTAACCAATGAGAATATTTTCGATTTAAAAACTAAACCAAAGCACTTGATCGTTATTGGTGGTGGACCTATCGGTGTGGAAATGGCAGAAGCACATAAAGGCTTAGGCTGTGATGTGAGCATTGTCGATATGGGCTCAATACTTGCAAATGATGACCCTGAATTAGTAGAAGTACTGCGCCAAGATTTATTATCTAAAGGCATTGATCTTTATGAAGGCTCGGCTGTTAGTTCTGTTAAGCATACTAAAACAACAGTTACTGTTAACGTTGAAAAAGATGGCGAAACCATAAATCTTAAAGGGTCACACTTATTAGTTGCTGCTGGTCGCCAAGTGAATGCTGATCAATTAGACCTTGAAAAAGCAGGTGTAGAATTTGATCGTGGTGGTATTAAAACTGACGCACGCTTACGTTCATCACAAAAGCACATTTTTGCTGCAGGTGATGTTGCAAGTGGCCCTCAGTTTACACATATTGCAGGCTATCATGCAGGCATTATCATTCGTAATATTTGTTTTAAAATGCCTGCCAAGGTTGATTATAAAGCCTTACCCTGGGTGACATATACTGAAATGGAACTTGCCAATGTTGGTTTGACGCATAAAGAAGCTATTGAAAAATATGACGAATCTCGATTAAAAACGATTAGTTGGCAATTTGAAGAAAATGATCGTGCTCAGTGTGAGAAACATACAGCTGGTATGATAAAAATTACCGCATGCAATAACGGTAAAATTTTAGGAGCCACAATCGTTGGACCTCATGCAGGTGAGTTGATCGGAATTTGGTCATTAGCAATTACCAAAGGCATGAAACTGAAAGACATCACTGGCATTATTGCTCCTTACCCTACTTTTGGTGAGATTAGTAAACGAGTCGCTGGTGCATGGTTTACGCCTTCATTATTTAGTGACAAAACTCGTAAGATTGTTGGTTTACTCAAAAAACTACCTTTTTAATCTTCAGCAAACAGACTAAAATAAATACCATAGGTTTTGCACGACACTCTATGAGCGAAAATAGTGTAATTTAATCATTATTTTTCGCTATCATTCTCGTTCAAAAATCAAACTAAAATCATTCAAGGAAGATTACATGCTAGGGGTTATTGGTGGATCAGGGCTATATGCACTTGATGGGTTAGAAATAATCAAAGAACATGATATTGAAACACCTTTTGGTAAACCTTCTGCGCCTATTGTAGAAGGACAATTTTCTGGTCAGACTATTCTATTTTTAGCTCGGCACGGACAAGGTCATGCCTTTTTACCCCACGAAGTAAATTACCGCGCAAATATATTCGCTTTAAAAAAACTCGGTGCAAGCAGAGTATTTGGTGTTTCTGCCGCTGGTAGTTTACGTGAAGAAATTAAACCCGGTGATCTAGCCATCGCAACTCAATATTTTGATCATACTCGTGGAAAGCGTAATAACACATTTTTTGGTAACGGTATTGCTGGCCACGTTTCAACCGCCTACCCTGTATGCCCTTCACTAAGTACTGATATTGAGGCCGCTGCAAAGCGCATAAATCAAGCTATCCATAGTGGCAAATCTTATGCCTGTGTAGAAGGTCCGCGCCTTGGTACGCAAGTAGAGAGTTTCTTTTTACGCGATCACGCCAATTGTGATTTGGTAGGAATGACCAATGTACCTGAAGCTTTTCTAGCACGTGAAGCGCAAATGGCTTATTGCACAGTATGCCTAGTAACAGACTATGATTGCTGGATGGAAGATCCTGATCAACATGTCAGCGTTGAAAAGTTTTTTGAAGTCTATGGTGGCGCACTAGAAAAAGCTAAAGCATTACTAGCTGAATTATTGAGCCAACCATTCACGGATACCCCAGACAGTGTTAAACAAGCTTTACAAATGGCTATATTGACGCCGGATGATGCCATGAGTGATGAGCAGAAAGACTGGTTGAACACCTTACGTGCTTGAGCAAAATCTTAATAACGTTAGCGTTATAATTCCTGTTTGGAAGCAAGAAACCGAGCTTAAAAAACTATTAAAAGACTTAGAACCTTTTGATGCTGAAATTATTCAATCATCTGCAGGGAGTCGCGCAAAAAGCTTAAATGCGGGCGCAGCTAAAGCTTCTCGTGAATTTTTATGGTTTCTGCATGCAGATAGTCGCCTCAAGCAACAGAACATCTCTGCACTCAAATCTTCAATCAGAAAAAATCCGAATGCAATACATTATTATGAACTCGTTTTTGAAAAACCTGGTTTAAGTGCTTGGAATGCCAGTTGGGCTAACCTTAGATCTTCTTGGTTTAAACTGCCTTATGGTGATCAGGGATTTTGTCTGTCGAAATCTCAGTATGAAAAAATTGGTAAATACCCTGAAGATACTCCCTATGGTGAAGATTTGTTATTTATTCGAAAAGCTAAAAAGCTAGGCATTGATATTCTCTCTGTTAAATCAAAAATTATCAGTAGTGCCCGAAAATATCATACACATGGTTGGTTAAAAACTACCTTTTCTCATTGGGTAATTATGTACGAATTATTGAGAAAAGAAGTATGAATATTGCCATTGCCATTTTTGTTAAAACACCTGGCATCTCACCTTTAAAAACTCGACTAGCTGCCACGGTTGGTAAAGAAAAAGCAGAAGAGTTTTACCGTTTAAGCTTGCGATCTATTGAGAATACTTTGAGCGGACTAAACCTTAACCCTTTTTGGGCTGTTGGTGAAAGAGAAGGATTAGATAATCCTCTTTGGATAGCTTTTAATAGAATGCACACAGGTGATGGTGATTTAGGTGATCGACAAAGTCATGTTTATCATGAGTTATTGAAAACACATGATGCTGTGATACTAATAGGCGGTGATGCACCACAACTTTCCATTGATATTTTAAATAAAGCTATAACCGCATTGATAACAAAGGATTTTGTAATTGGACCTGCAACCGATGGAGGTTATTATTTATTAGGTGGTCGTAAAAGTATAAGTAATAAAGTGTGGAAAGGAACACCTTGGAGCCATGCAAAAACCCGCGAAATACTTATTCAAAAACTAGAATCTGCTCCCTATGAGCTTGAAACATTAACAGACGTTGATACAGAAGTGGATTTGAATACAGTATTGCAAGAGATGCCCAACACTTTAAACGAAGATCAATTGATTCTGAAAGAATGGATTATTCGTCTTTAGCCACACAAGAACCGCCACCGAGTACACAAAATTTAGAACAATGCTGATGGTTGAGATAAACACGTTTGCTACTCTTCTTTAATGTAGATGAAAATTCAAATTCATCTTCGTATGGCAGTAATGTGCATGCTATAACAGCTGGTTTAATCTGACCTTTGCGTTTGACGACCATCCGAGAGTTGGCGCACATTATGTTCTGCGGATTCACATCTAAGATACCCCAACAATCGGTCGTAATCTCAGGCACTTCCGCCTTTTCATCCATTTCAGGAAATAGAATCAATGTCATTGGATCGTTAGCATCTACATTGATGTTATTTTTCTTAAAAAATTGAGTATATCCTTCACGAAGTTCTGCTTCTTTTTCACCCCAACGTGTTCTACCTGCAACATTCATAACAAAGTTGTTTTCAGATAACCATACAAGCCCTTTCAATGTTATATCAAAAGTACCTTCACCACGCTCTTCTTCATGTAGCGTAGAGTTAAAATGATCGACAGAAACACGCACAGTTAATAAGCCAGAATATTTCTTATTTAATTCCAACAATTCCTCTTTTCTACGCATCATTGGGCGCATCGCATTAGTCAGCATGACTAATCTAAAGCCGCGACTCAAACATTCTTCCATAATCGGAATAATGTCAGGATTCATAAATGGCTCACCACCGGTGATTCCAATTTCAGTAGTACCCATATTTTCATCACGAATTTCATCAAGATAGGTACATACTTCTTTGTACGTTATATAAACCAGAGAATCATTTTTTGGAGATGATTCGATATAACAATTATCACAGGTAATATTGCATAGAGTTCCGGTGTTTAACCAAAGGGTATCGAGACGTTGCATATCTACAAAAGCCCTGTTCTCGCCTTTGGCGGTTACCTGATAATCTTCAAATTTATTCATTTTAAGTTCTACGTTGTGAAATTGATTAGATAATAAAAAGCTTAAGCAACATATTGGTTTGCTTAAGCTAAATATTATTGTTGTTTCTTATTTTTCTTCATCGAGTCCGTGGACAGCTAGCTTTTCTTTAGCCTTCTTCCCAATGAAAATAGTAACAATAAGAGTAGCAATAATACCAATTACCAGAAAAGCTAATTTAGCAGTTGAAGTAGAGCCCTCTGCAGCATTTGCACCGATCGAACCAATCCATACATACAACAATGTACCGGGCATGATGCCAAATAAGGTCGCTAAAATGTAGGGAACAAACTTAACGGCGGTTACGCCAAATAACCAATTTTGTAAACTAAACGGCATGGCCGGCGAAAAGCGCATAAGGCCAACCACTTTCCAGCCTTCTTCTTTTATAGCTTCGTTTATTGCATTGAACAAAGGCTTTTTGCTTAGCGTATTTTCCACAGAGTTTCTGAATAAATAACGTGCCGCAAGAAAAGACATTCCTGCACCTAAGGTTGCACCCGTAACTACAATAAAGAATCCCCATAATCCAAACGCGATCCCTGCTGTTATCGTCAGCAATGCACCTGGGATTAGAATGAAACTCGCTATTGCATAGCCAAAGATTGAAATAATCCAACCAAGAGCACCTAAGTCTTGAACCCAAATTCTAAATGATGTTATCCATTCATTTAGTGGCAAAACGCGGTAAAGTAATAACAAGCCTATAAACAAAGCGAGATAAATACCTCGTTTTATCCACGGTGAGCTTTCATTTTTATTGGTGTTACTCATAATTATACCTATCAAAGTTCTTCATAAATTATAACAGACTATACGAGTCCACTATCTAATCTGGATACATTTAATTTCAAATATATTCTTAGGCAAAGTATAATGGTTAAATGTAAAAAGACACCCCCCCACTTTTTGCC
>CALJIH010000098.1 GCA_937974135.1 uncultured Cocleimonas sp.
TATAAACACTTAATATGAGAAATAAGTCCTTAAAACTTGAAGAAAATATAAATTAATTTATTCTCTATCTTATGAGTAATCGTATCGATAATTTTAATCAAGCACTATTGGCGCTAATGCCAAGACTAAAGCGTTACTCAAAAGTATTGGCGATAACCCCTGAAAGTAGTGATGATTTATTACAAGCGACCTTAGAACGAGCGTTAAAGAAACAGCAACAATGGCAACAAGACACTCATCTTGATCGCTGGTTATTTACGATTATGAGCTCAATTTGGAAGAACGAAATACGTTCTCGAGTGGTTCGTCAAGGCAATGGCTTAAGTGAAGACGTCGATCTTTTATGGGATTCATCTAACGAAAATAAACGAGATCGGACTTTTTTGTACGAACAGGTGTTTAAAGAAGTAATGACACTGCCAGAAAATCAACGCGAAGCCATTGTGTTGGTTTATGTAGAAGGTATCAAATACCAGGAAGCAGCGGATGTTTTAGATATTCCGTTGGGTACATTAATGAGTAGACTCGCTCGTGCCAGAGTAGCATTAGCAGAAACTTTTAATGAAAAACAAAATAACAGTACAACAGTGACTGAAAATAATTCAGCTGTTATACAAATGAAAGAGAGAAGAGGTTAGAAGTAACCCATGGATAATTTGCACCCACAAGCTGAATTGCTCCTCGCTTACGTTGATAAACAACTTAGTGATAAGGAAATTTTAGAGGCTGAGGCTTTAGTTGCTAAAGATCCTGAAGCAGCCGCTTTTGTAAAAACCTTAGGCGTGAGTGAACTACCATTCGCTGAATCTTTTGATTTCTTATTAGAAGATGAAAGTAACTCGACACCCATCAACATCAAAAGTAAGCGCTCATGGCAGATACCAGCTTCTATGGCTGCTTCATTATTGTTAGGTTTGGTGGTTGGTTACGGTATATTTTCAAATAAAACCAATAACCCTGATCACATGACGGCAAATTGGATTACAGAAGTTGCTAACTATCAGCTTTTGTATGTGCGTGAAACAGTAACGCCTGCGCCAAAATTAAACAATCAGCAACAAGTGGCGTTACAAGAAAAACTTAGTAAAGCCCTGAACGGTGGCTTACATATTCCTGATTTAAGTAAACAAAAGCTGGATTTCAGACGTGGTCAGTTATTAGATATTAATGGGCAACCATTAGTGCAACTAGCCTATCTCCCTGATGATGGTTTACCTGTAGCCCTGTGTGTTTTACGCAATGATGCTGAAGATTCATTACCAAAATCGGGTGAGTCCCGCGGACTGTCCTATATCGAATGGTCAAAAAATGGGTTGAGCTACGTTCTTATTGGCAAAACAGATATGAAGTTACTTGAATCTGCTGCATTATCGGCGTTGAATCAAAGTGCTATTTAATTAGCATTTTTTATTTTTGGCATTATCAGCATATTTTAATGCTTGAAATGGCAAACGACTGATCATCAAATAATAATAAAAATTAAAACAGCACAAAAGTAGGGGGGTGTCTTTTTAAAATCTATTAAGGGATTTTTAGAATATAAAAAGGGGCCAGAATAAACTGGCCCAAGGAAGGAAGTCTGTATTGAAAAGTAAAACCTACTTTTCTTTTTTATAAAATTTCTAAAAGAGCGAAATTAATTTCGACAACCAATAGTAACAACGGAGACTTAAAAAAATGTTTGGAGATTTTTTTGAAAAGCAAAAAAAGTGAGAGAAATAAATTATTTTTTTAAGTTCTGTTAATCTAAGTAACGGATCGATGTCTGTAATAGATGCAGTATGAGTAATCTTTGTAAAAAAAATAAAGAAAAAATTTAATCTGAATTAACCTAGAAGCAGATACAGAAGGGTTTAAGGTGTTTGGAAGTAAAAAAGTAGGATTAGCAAATTTTTAAGATTTTTTGGTTTTTGCAAATTTTGGCGCTAGTTTAATTAAGTGATTCTGATACATAGCAAACCACAGTAAAATAGGTGCAATGGCTGGAAGGATCAAATAGCCTAATTGATACCCCAAGGCAATCAATTCTCTTATAAAGGGTGTTGTGCCAAGCGTTTCAGCTACTCCCATACCAAGCTTGAAAGTCAATGTCTGTAGGGTGTCGAAAGTCACCCCCCAGACTTGCACCAGCAATAAAATCAGAACACCTATGTAGAGATTTTGCAATTTATTGCCTAATTTGTCGGGTGTTGCCAGTAACATGGCAATGAACAAAGCAATACCATAGCCATACTTCATCGCATTAATCGCGAATACTAACTGACCATTATTTACGTCATTACTTTTTTCAGCGGCAAAGGGTGTCACTATGTGTAATACACGTTCGTACACATCAACATCTACGACAGTTTGACTGACCAATATGGTTAAAACAGCTTTAGCGAGTACTGACACGAGATACAGAATGATGGGTGTAATGAAATACCAAACAACAAAAGTAATGGGCAACCAAATGAGGATTTTTAATAAAAATCCTTTAACTGACATCATTTCATTGTTGTTAGACATTTAAGCAACAACCTAAGCTGCTTGGGCTTCAATATCAGAGTCATCCACTTCGGGAAGCATTCTAACCCAGATAATAAATACAATTAGTGCATCAAGAATAATCAAGGCTTGCCATAAATATAGATGAGCCCACTCGAACCACTCTTTATCCCATTGCAATAGATAAAATAGACTGATTATTCTAACGATATTGAGTGCTTGAATCGCTAAAAAACCAAGCAGCAAACCATATAGTTTTTGTTTCCACGTTGCAGGAAAAGCTACAATCGCTGCGGTCAAACAAATCATCGCTTCAATGCCATTACACCCCGGTTGGATAGAAACCGCTGTGCCGTTTTGGATGTTTTGTAAAATAATGCCGTGTGATTGCACTGCTGGATCGAATAATTGGGTTATCCACGCACTAACAGATGCAATTAAGGCGGTAAAAGGCAATACAAAATATTCACGCACGGGCCCTAAAAGCTCCAGGGTAAACAGAACAACCAGTACTAAAATAAACCACGAGATACGCATAACTCTCCCAAACATTTGTATTTCAATTGAAGTATAGCACCACATTTAAATTGCGATGTTGAAATCATTTTAAATGTTTTATTCAATTATTGTAAGAAAAACAGAACAAGTTAGTTTTTTTAGCTTCTCAAAGTATTGATAGTGAGCGTGTCGAAGTACGCCTCCCTACTTTTTTAGTGAGCTTATCGGTTTAATAGCAAAAAACGAATAACTCAGCCGAGTAAAGCGATACAAGCACTTTAGCTAGCTCTTTGAGTGAGATGGATGCCGATAATTAATTGCTTGCATGACGTTTTTAAGGCCTATAATCATTCTACTGACTCTATTTATACAGTTGGTGCGTAATTGAAAACAACTATTTACAAAAAATAACCCAGCTTACGAAGGATGATTCATGGCCCGTACAAAAGTAGAATTTAAAAACAAAAAAGGTGAAACACTAGCAGGTTTATTAGAAACCCCAGAAACCGATGAAGCAACTTTAAGCTTTGCCATTTTTGCGCATTGTTTTACTTGCAGTAAAGATGTCGCAGCGGCATCGCGAATCAGTCGATCTCTATCAAAAAAAGGGATTGCGGTGTTCCGTTTTGATTTTACAGGCTTGGGTAATAGTGACGGAGATTTTGCCAATACTAATTTTTCATCAAATGTGGATGATTTAATCGCTGCAGCAACAATGCTCGAAGAAAATTATCAAGCACCGAGTCTATTGATTGGTCATAGTTTGGGTGGAGCAGCAGTATTAACGGCAGCTCATCATTTACCTAAAGTAAAAGCTATTTCTACTATAGGTTCCCCAGCAACGGCGGATCATGTTCAACATTTATTTCTAAGTGCAGTGCCTGAATTAGAAGAGAAAGGCGAGGCACGCGTAAGAATTGGTATTCGCGAATTTAATATCAAAAAACAATTACTGGATGATTTAAATAAAAACACCTCACCGAAACACATTGGTAATCTAAAACGTCCATTATTAATATTTCATTCGCCTGTTGATACTATTGTATCCGTTGATGAGGCTGCAAAAATATATAAAAGTGCCAAACACCCCAAAAGTTTTGTTTCTTTAGATGACGCAGATCACCTTTTGAGTAATCGGGATGATTCTGAATATGTAGGGGCCACCTTAGCCGCATGGGCACAACGATATATTGGTATTAATCCAGCGAAATTAGAAGATTCGGGCGCTTATTCTGCAAATATAAATACTAGTAAAACTAGCGACCAATCTTCAAAACCACGTCCAGATGTGAATGGCAGTGAAGTGGTAGTGACTGAGTTAGATAAAAAATTCCTACGCGGTTTATTCACTAAAGATCACGATGTGATTAGTGATGAGCCGATCAATTATGGTGGAGAAAATCTTGGTCCATCGCCCTATAACTTATTGCTCATGAGTATTGGTTCATGTACATCAATGACCTTGCGCATGTACGCCAACCGCAAGAAATGGCCAGTAGATGATATTAATGTGCGCCTAGTGTATGAACGTTTAGAAAAAGAAGAACGTATTACCCGGCATCTAAGTTTTAAGGGTGATCTTACGGATGAGCAGAAGACTCGTTTAGTCGAAATTGCGGATCGTTGTCCTGTACATAGAACCATAGAAAATCATCCAGTGATTAGCTCTGAGCTAGAATCATAATTCACTAGCTTAGCTTAAGTATATTTAACAGCAATTTCACATCCATTACGCCATAATCTAAGCATTAATATTGCTTAGGTTTTGCTATGTATCAACAACGTTATCTCATCACAGGTGGTTCAGGTTTCATTGGAACAGCTTTAATCAAAGAATTATTAATCGAAAACCATGATGTCACGGTATTAACTCGCAGCGAAGTAAAAACAGCGCAATATTTTGAATCCATAATAGCCAATGAGCGCGAGGATTATCAAAGCAAAACTAGAGTCACAACAATCAATTCTTTGGATAATCTGAACCCCGAAAAATCCTTCGACATCGTCATCAATTTGGCGGGCCAAGGCATTGCCGATAAGCGTTGGAGTGATGCCGTTAAACAACAACTAATCGACAGTCGAATAAATACCACTAAAGCCCTACATGAATACCTAAAAGATGTATTAGTTAAACCTGATGTGTTTATTAGCGGTTCTGCCCTTGGCTATTACGGTTTAACAGAGTCAGATGAGGAAATTAACGAGGATGGCACCACAGATAACAGCTTTTCAAGTCGGCTTTGCCAGCAATGGGAGGCAGAAGCCAAAAAGATTGAAGCATTAGGTATTCGAACTTGTTATCTGCGCACAGGCATCGTGCTGGGTAAAAACGGTGGTGCTTTAGCTAAAATGTTGCCTCCTTTCAAAATGGGTTTAGGCGGACCAATTGGTGATGGCAAGCAATGGATGTCATGGATTCATATGGACGACATTATAGGCATGATACGTCTTGCCATCGATAATGAATCCGTCAAAGGCGCTATCAATGGCACAGCACCGAATCCTGTGACGAATAAACAATTCTCTAAAACTTTAGGCAAAGTCCTCAAGCGACCCGCGATATTCCCAATGCCAGCGTTTGTGGTTAAATTATTATTTGGTCAAATGGGCGAAGAATTGTTGCTAGCAGGTCAGCGTATAGTACCAAATAAAATAACGCAAGCAGGGTATGAATTTGTTTATCCTAAATTAGAAGATGCGCTTAGAGACGCTGTTTAGTTTTTATAAACGTAGTAAAAGTGTAAAACTGACAAAAACTATGGGGGTGTCTTTTCTTAAGACATTTTTGCTATCTCTTTCTTCAAATATTCAACAGCAGCATCGGCATTGATACTGAAATCATTGAAGATAACATTACCATTGGGATCAATCATAATTCCCCAAGGTGTTCCACCGGTACGGTAATTAATCATAGTCGTAGGGCGATCGTGTGGATTACCTTCTCCTGTTTCATGGCCCATGACAATATCGTGTAAACCATAGCGGTCTTGAATATTGTCCATTTTACTTTTGGTATTTATAAATCCTCCTTCGAAAACCGTTTGAATAGAGAGTGCCGTAAAATGTGGACTGTCTTTAAACGCTTCAGAAATTTTCACTAAACTAGGAAACCCATGTGAGTGGCAACCTGGGCACCAATACTGCCAACACTTCATATAAACAAACTTGCCTTTATGATCTGCTAGCTTAAATGAGGTTGGATTACCTTTACCATCAATCCACGTTTTCACCTCAAGCTCAGGGGCTTTTTGTCCAAGAATCCCATATCTATGTTTCTGTCTTGCTTCACCTTTGGCAAATGCGGAAGGCAGCATGAGTGAAGCCGCTGAAGCTTTGATGAGTTTTCGGCGTGTGTTTGAAAATCTAGAATTTTTCATAAATCTCCCCTGTTATTTATTTATCTAATCATATCAGACACAAATAGCGAACAAGGGTCCATAGAGTAAATACGAGTCAATTTGCTTAATTAGTATGCAAATATAATTTGCACAAATACAACATGCACACTATATATTTATAGGCAATATAAAGACTTATTGCTTTTTATTAATTTATTTTAGGAGTTAAACATGGACCAGATAAGACAAAATGCAGTTAATGAGATGATTGCGAGTGTGGGTCAAAAGAAGTGGGATGAGAATATGGATTTCATGCAAAGCCTGATATCTACCGTAAAAAACCATAGGATCAATCAGCATCCTATTGTTGAAGCAATGCGCTCTTGTGAATTTTCTTTGCAAGAAATGCAGACTATTCATATGGAATATCGCGCTATTGTGCATATTTTTACCGATGCATTGTTGATGGCACAGTATCAATCAAGAAAAGTTGAAAACGTGATGAAACCGGGTAGCAAAGCCTATGCACGCTTTTTATTGACGTTAAATACCTTAGATGAGTTTGGCTTCTATTATAAGATTGGCGAGCCTTGCAATTTTCAAGGTACTCCACAGCGTTCGCATCTAATTTTATTTGAAAACCTCATGACGGATATGCGTATTTCAGATGAAGACAGAAAGAAGTTTGTACCATCGTACTCAACGCAAAAGCTAAAAGAATACTTTTTATCCGCCTATGATGACTATCCGCTACTATTGACCTTATTAGCCGTAGCTGAGGAGATTGTGATGATCTTTAGCCCTGTAATGCGTGATAATACTGGCGCTTTAGGTGTACCTGTTGAAGCAGGTTACTATCAAGTTCATGGTGTTTCCGAAGATGAAGATAACGATGCATGCGATGATTTTCACCAGAATGACCTGTGGTTAATACTTGCACAAGGTGCTGGGGGCTATGATCGTGAACAATTACTGCAGAACACAAAAGTATTTATAGATTTATGGGAAGAATTTTGGAATCAAGATTTCGCCAAAAATAAGATTCAATCGATGCGTAAAATTGCCCCTAAAGTTCAACAAAAGGAAAAAGAAGAACTGTTTGCTTAAGCTGATATCTGCTTGAATAAGATAAGACGAACCTCGATTCGTCTTATCCTATTTGTAATTTTATTGCAAAAGTAGGGGGGTGTCTTTATTCAAATCTAGATAACAATCCGTTACTATCGTTTCACTAGAATCTTAAAAATAATTATGCGGCTTTTCTCTTTATTTCTATTAATTGGAACATTGCTTATTCAAATTTTGGATAATCTGTTGCCGTGGCAATTGTTACTGATTCCATTAATATTAGCGATGGGATTACTTTATTGGTGTAAAAGCAAAGGTAAAATCTTTAATCGTTCTATCCTAGTTGCTATCGCCTTCTTTTTAGGATTATCACTCGCCAGTTATCAAGCAAAACAAATACTTGATAGTAGAATCAGTCCAGATTTAGAAGGTAAAGATCTCATTATTCAAGGAAAAATTAATGGCATACCTTCATCTAAAGATGATGGTATAAGGTTTTTAATCCTAGTAGATTCAGCCGAGTTTGCAGATCAATCTGTCGCAAAAAACACTCCGATTAACTTTCAAGGGACTGTCAGACTTGGTTGGTTTAGAACCGCCAAGGAGATTAAATCAGGCGAACTATGGCAATTACGTGTGAAGTTAAAACAACCCTCAGGATTTATGAACCCAGGCGGTTTTGATTACGAAAAATGGCTATTCACACAACGAATCATCGCCACTGGATACGTTAGAGACGGGAAGAA
>CALJIH010000099.1 GCA_937974135.1 uncultured Cocleimonas sp.
TAAAGTTAGATGACGTTGTTAGAATACCGCCTATTTTTCTTGACGAAAAACCCAAGAAACCACAGGCACCTGAAAGCGTATTAAACGCGATTAATGATTCAATCATTGTTGAAGATGACGATATTATTCTAATCAACAAACCTTCAGGACTTGCTGTACATGGTGGCACTGGACAAAAATATGGTTTAATTGAAAGCTTTAGGCAATTACGTCCTGAGATGCCATTTGTTGAATTGGTTCATCGTATCGATAAAGAAACCAGTGGAATTCTCATGTTGGCTAAAAGTAGGGGGGTGTTAATAGAACTCCATGAAATGCTTAAAGATAAAAAAATCAATAAATACTATCAAACACTTTCCTTGGGTAAATGGCAGGGTGGTGTGCAGCACATTCAGAATAATTTACAACGTCAACAAGGCAAACAACAGAAAGTGAAGGTTGTAACAGAGAATGAAAACAGTAAACAAGCCGAAAGTATTTTTTACCCGATTCATTGCTATAAGCATAAGAATAAGTTTTATAGTTTGTTAGAAGTCGAGCTCATGACAGGACGAATGCATCAAATCAGAACACAGCTTGCAGATAGAGGAAATCCCATTTTAGGTGATTCACAATATGGTGATTTTGCTACAAATCGTGAGGCTAAAAAGCAACTTGGGTTAAAACGGCTTTTCTTACATGCTTTTCACTTGCACTTCACATTAGCAAGCAGTGGTAAAACTTATGACTGTAAAATTCCTTTAGCCGATGACTTAAAAGCAGTGATAGATAATCTCAAAGAACATTGATAAGGGCTATAAGCAATGGGTAAATATACATTATTGGTTTTCGATTGGGACGGAACATTGATAGATTCAAAAGCGCAAATAGTTAATTGCATGCAGTCAACTATTCAGTCATTAGCATTTGAAAGCCGAACAGATGAACAAATCAGTAATATTATTGGTTTAGGTTTAGAAGAAGCGATTCGCTCTTTATATCCAGAACTTAAACTCGAAACGATCAGATACGCCGCACAAACCTACAGAGAACATTATTTGAATAAAGACAAAACACCAAGTCCGCTTTTTGAAGGAGTCAATGATGTTTTGGATAATCTAAAAGAGTCGGGTTATGACTTAGCCATTGCAACAGGCAAATCGCGACGTGGTTTAGATAAAGGTCTAATTGAGTCTAAGCTTGAATCGTATTTTCCTATAACACGGTGTGCAGATGAAACTAGATCAAAACCACATCCCCAAATGCTAGAAGAAATTTTGGTTGATTTTAATACAAACCCTGAAAATGCATTAATGATAGGAGACAGCGAATACGATCTACAACTGGCGAATAATACTAAAGTTGATGGCTTGGCTGTCAGTTATGGTGTACATGGTTTAATGCGTTTGTTAAAGCAAGATCCTGTCGGTTTTATCGATGATATAAAGCAACTACCCAAATGGTTATCCGATCACGGCTAAGTGTCAATACGAACTTAAATAGGTCAAAAGTAGGGGGGTGTCTTTTTTACTTTAAATTAATCTTATCCGCAACATTATCAGCAGCTATATGATATTCAGGATCTTCAACTACATTCACTTCTACCAGCGGTCCCGCTCTTTGTAAGAGCAAACGACATTCCCTACTAAGATGCTTTAGATGCAAGCGCTTACCTGCACGATCGTACCTTTCTGCCAGCTTATCAATGGCTTCAATAGCAGAATGATCGGCTATTCTTGATTTTTTGAAATCAACAACAACATCGTCGGTGTCTTCACGAGGCGAAAAGATATCTTGGAAATTTTTGATTGAAGCAAAGAATAAAGGCCCGTCAATTTCATACACTTTATTTCCAAGTGAATCAACACTCACTTCTGCATCAATATGCTTAGCATTTTCCCATGCGAAGATGAGCGCTGATAAAATTACACCTACGATAACTGCTAAGGCTAAATTATCCGAGATTACTGTTATCACTGTGACCGCTACAATGATCAACCAATCTGTAATTGGTATTTTACCCAGCATGCGTAGACTTCCCCATTCGAAAGTGCCTATTACCACCATAAACATCACACCGACCAACACGGCAATGGGAATAGCTTCAATAAGGGATGAAGCATAGAGAATGAATATCAATAGGAATATGGATGCTGATATTCCTGATAATCTTTGCCGTCCACCAGACTTGATATTAATAATACTTTGACCGACCATGGCACATCCGCCCATGCCACTAAACATACCCGTTACAGTGTTCGCTACACCTTGACCAAAACACTCACGATTTGGTTGGCCCGTAGTTTCGGTTAGCTCATCAACTAAGTTTAAGGTCAATAAGCTCTCTATCAAACCTACCAATGCCATGACCATTGCATAGGGAAATACAACTTTTAGTGCTTCCCATGACAACTCAACTTGAGGTAGATGGAAAGGAGGGAATGATCCTTTAATAGAGGCCATATCGGCAACAGTTCGGGTATCTAGATTCAAACCTAATACCAATAAGGTACCAACGACAATGGCTGCTAAAGTCGAGGGTATCGCTTTAGTATAACGTGGCAGAATTTGAATGATTACCATGGTTAAAATAATTAACCCAATCATAATCGCCAATGGCATTCCTGAAATCCATTGATGCACACCTTCAGCATCACTTATTTTAAAGTGCTCAAATTGAGCGATCAGAATCACCAAAGCTAAACCGTTTACAAATCCAAGAAAAACGGGATGTGGCACTAAACGAATAAACTTACCCATTTTCAAAATACCAAAGGTAATTTGAATCAAACCCATCATCATCACTGCTGCAAAAAGGTATTCTTCGCCATGTGATAGCACTAAGCTACCAACCACAACTGCAATGGCGCCAGTTGCACCAGATATCATTCCAGGACGACCACCAACAATTGAAGCTATCAAACCAATGATAAAAGCTGCATATAAACCTGTTAATGGATGAAGATGTGCAAGTATGGCAAAAGCAACAGCTTCTGGAACCAAAGCAAGAGCGACTGTTAAACCAGAAAGTAAATCGTTTTTGATACTTTCTTTGCGCTGAGAAATTATGCTAAACATGATTAAATTTTTATCGATTGGATATGATTGGCGCGGAGTATAACGCTTTTATATACGATTAATATCGTTATTTTTATTATCACTGGATTAATCTATTCTTTTTTGTAAGGAAAAAAATAAGGGACTGAATAGTCCCTTATTTTTTAGGTGTGAATGTGAATCTACAAACAGCTAAATTTAGTTTTGGTAGGGAAATTGAGTTTTAAAACTCGCATTGTATCGTTCGCTAAATCATTCTTACCCATCTTTCTAGCGGCACAAGTTTTAATTTGTAATGCAGGAATCACTGCAGGGGTGCCTTGATGAAATTTTATCGCATAATCCGCACGATTAAATGCGGCAAGATAAGCTCCACGTTTCATATAGTACTCTGCAATATTTACTTCTGAATTACCTAAAGTATTCTTTAAATAATGCATTCGTTTTTTTGCATCTTCGGCGTAAGGGCTACCTTTGTGACGATTAATTAGTGCCGAGAAATCATTAAATGCCTCTTTTTGGCGAACACCGTCAAGATCAGAGAAATTTCTTGGGAAAACTTTATCAACAATGCTTCCTCCACGTGTGAAATTAATTAAACCTCTTAGATATAATGCATAATCCATTCTTGGTGCTCTGGGATATACACGCATGTAACGATCAATAGTATCTAATGCCGTATCTGGCTCGTTAAATTTATAATAGGCGTATGCTTGCTCTAGCAAAGCTTGCTGTGCATATCGACCAAGGGGGTATTGAGCTTCTAGCGATTCATATTTCTTGATAGCAGTTTCAAAATTATTATTATCCATTTCTTTACGTGCTTCTAAGAATAAAGTCTTCGCTGAAACACTAGGATCTATCTTTGGTTTTTTCTTAGTTTTTGAACAAGCAGAAAGCGTAAAGCATAGTACAAACGCTAAACCAAGGCTTATCCATAATTTTGAATTATTTGTATGATTGTTGATGTGCATAATGTGCCCTTTAAAACCTTTGATACGATATTTTTTTTATAAATATTTAAATTTGGTGCCAATTCAAAAATTTGTTTAATTATTGCGCAATTATACAACACTTTAGTTATTAGAACAGTATTACAACATATACGGCATAGATTCCCTTATAATTGGAAACACTTTATTAAAACTTACGGTTAAATGACTAAAGAACAACAGAAAAGTTCAGACATTGATAATTTATCTGAACAACATCAACAGTCTTTTGAGTATTCTGTCCCCTTAGAGTATTTGGGTGAACGATTGGATAGAGTGGTTGCTGAATTATGTCCTGACTTTTCACGAAGTCAGTTACAAAAATGGATTAAATCTGGTGATATTCTTTTGAATGGTCAAGCTTCTAATGTCAGAAATAAAGTATCAGCTAATGATGTGATTAAAGTAACGCCAATACCTGAGACTAAGGTCAACGATTTACCCGAATCTATCGCTTTAGATATTGTTTATGAGGATGACCATCTATTGGTGCTCAATAAACCTGCAGGACTTGTGGTGCATCCCGGTGCGGGTAATCAAAACGGCACGCTCGTAAATGGTTTGTTGGCTCATAATAAAGAGCAAAAGAATCTGCCTCGTGCTGGTATCGTACATCGTCTAGATAAAGATACAACGGGTTTAATGATGGTTGCTAAGACCTTAGAAACTCACAATGCATTGGTCAATCAATTACAAGAACGTGAAGTTAAACGAGAGTATTTAGCCTTAGTGGCTAAAGATGTCATTGCTGGAGATACCATCGACGCTAATATTGGACGTCATCCCAGAGACCGCAAAAAAATGACTGTGCATACTACCGGTGGTGGTAAAACTGCCATCACTCATTATCGTGTTGAAAAACGCTTATTAAGTCATTCTTTACTTCGAGTAAACCTTGAAACAGGCAGAACACACCAGATTCGAGTGCATCTTTCATGGAAGCATATGCCAATCGTAGGTGATCGTGTTTATGGTGGTAGAACAAAAGTACCCGCTAATATAGATGAAACGCTACGCAAACAATTACAAGGTTTCAACCGACAAGCTTTGCATGCAACGCGACTAACAATTACCCATCCTTATACTAATGAGTTGATTTCCTGGGAAGTTGGAGTTCCTAAGGATATGCAAAATTTAATTAATAGTTTGAGTTAATCTAGCTATATATAGATAGAGAAAACGCTTAAAAGTAGGGGGGTGTCTTTTTTATATTTATTTCTTCATTACCTGTTATTTAAGCTTAACCATAACCCTAAAGCGATAAATCCACCGCCAATCAAGTGATAAAACTCTAATGATTCTCCTAAGAAAACAATCGCTAAAATAGCCCCAGCAAAAGGCATCAAGTGTATATATTGACCTCCTTTGGCAGCCCCAATTTTACTGATTCCATAATTCCAAGATAGAGTCGCAATAATTGAAGGAAATATAGCTATATACAAAATAGCTTTAATATTTAATGGAGACCAGATAATAGCGGTTTCATCAAATGGATTGAGATAAAAGACTGGTGCTAAAAAGCAAATACCGAGTAATACACATACACCAAAAAATAATAATAATGGTAATTCTTTTGGACGTAAATATTTAAGCAATATCGAATAGCTCGCCCAAACAAGCGCGGCCAGCAGCATCCACATATCACCTTTGTTGACAGATAATTGCTTAATAATTTCACTATCCACTCTACTGATAATTGCAATCACCCCAACGAAAGAGATAAACACCCCAAGCCATTGTTTAGTCGAAATACTCTCATTCAAAAATAAAGCAGAAATTAATAAGATAAACACTGGGATAAATGAATTGAGGATGATGGCGTTAGTTGCTGTTGTTTCTTGTAAAGCAATATAAGCAAACGTATTAAAAGCTGACACGCCTAATATCCCAAGGATACTTAAGCCTACTAGGTTTGCTTTGATCACTTTTCTATATTGCCAAAGTGGTTTGATAATAAAGGGAAATAAAAATATAAAAGATAGCGTCCAGCGTGAAAAAGCTAATCCTACAGGACCAGTTGTATCTGCTACAGCTCTACCTACGACAAAATTACCCGCCCAAAAAATAGGAGGAAGAAGTAGAATAAAATAAACCAAAAGCCCATGGCGCATTGCTATTTATTCATGGCTTTCATTGTTTTTGAAGCGAATTCACGTCGATAAGTAACAAGTGTTACGATGATGGTAGAAACCATAAAAAAATAGGGATTGATAAACCAAGCCAACGCAGCTATAGCATATTCATAACCACGCATACCATCGATAAAGTGCCTGCTAGCTCGATTAATAACTGTCCCTAAATTCTCAGCATAGAAACTCTTTTCTTCTTGAGGGGCAGTAAACTCAGGGGCAGCACCCACCATGAAAATGGTGGCATTAAATTGTCTAATTGACCAAACTAGTTTAAAGAATACAAATATAAAAATGACAATGATAAGGAGTAATTTAAGTTTCCAGAATGCGACGCTTACATGTTGTGCGAAAGGAATATCATAAGTCACTTGAATGGCATCTTCGACAACACCAAATACGGTAATTAAACTGGCTAAAACCAGTAAACTTGTGGATGCGAAAAAAGAAACGCTACGCATTAAATTACCGATTAAGGCAACATCTGGCATGCGGTTTTCACGGTCTAATAATCGAAGCATCCATTGATTTCTAACACTTCTGCTAGTGATATGAAGAGATATTCTATCTTTGCTGTAATTATACCGACTGCTGAGTTTTGAAATAGTGAACCAAGCAACAAAGAAGAAGATAAAAGCAAAAATATCCGACAAAGAAATATCGGAAGGCATAAGCTTTCCCCAAGAATATTAAAAAAATATTATAGGGTTAAAGGAGTAATACTTAAACTTAAGAGTAGTAATTTAAGAAAATAATTTAATTAATCTAATCTAATAAGAAATCGTCATCAAAGACTTCTTTCAAGCTACGTTCTAATTCTTTTTTCTCTAAGTAATCTTCAATATTGCGGCGTACCACGTGAGCTTTCTCTTTTTTACCTTCTTTATCGTCTTTACTTACTTCTTCGATAGAAGGAATAACTTCTTTATTGCCATCTAATTCTGGATTCAACGATTGGTCGTTATATCTCATAATAATCCCCTTTCTGCCTTTCTTGTTATTATTTGTTTTAAAAATTCAAACAGATAGATTTAACTTATCTGCATATTCTTTTTTTTAGTATGATTACATTATAAGTAAGTTAGCTTAACGTTAGATGAGCGAGATAGGAATTATAAGAAATAATTATAGTGAGACTTATTTGTAAAATGTGCGTGTAATTATTTGATATACAATTATTATTTAAGACTCTAGGATGTTGCTTCTATCTTTGTTGCTGAGTAATTCTTGTTTTTGATTTTTTAAAACACCGTTTACCTGCATGGTAATTTTATCGGCTACTTCCATAAATATTTGTGTGGCTTCTGTATTTTTGATGGTGGTTGGTAATAACATGACAATTGAAATACCTATGACTTTTCCACCAATAAGGTCATCATCTTTTAATGTCCAAGGTTCAACGCCATTGGCGATTCTAAAGAGGCTATAGGTTTCACTTTCATTGTTAAGAAAATAGTGATAAATGTCTTTGTCACCTAATTTCAAACCATTATTTATAAGAGTTTGCTTCACCAAAGAACCATCTAAACCCTCCTTATCCTTAGCGGAGATAAACAGTACAATTTGCTTTTTTGAAACCTCCATTGATTCAGATTCAGATCCATGAGGTGACGTGGAAGACATATTTTCTTGGTTTGCAATTTGAATATCACCATCTGAAGCGGGTATATCATCAAGAACAGATGAAAACTTATTTCCATCTTGATCTTTTATATCTGGTATTTTGGAAATAACTTTATTGTTTAAATTATGCTGACCAACCCTACTTAAAACATACAGTCCAAGGATGATAATAATGCCAATTATAGTAATTAAAATACTAGATATATTCATGAGTAGTTGATTAATTTATTCGTTTGCAAGGCGTGCAGCTTCATTAACATCTACAGATACTAATCGAGAAATTCCAGGCTCACGCATGGTCACACCTATTAGATTTTCTGCAAGCTCCATGGTGGTTTTATTATGTGTAATAAATATAAATTGCACACGATCAGACATTTTCTTCACCAACTGACAGAAACGTCCAACATTTGCTTCATCTAAAGGCGCATCAACCTCATCTAACATACAGAAGGGGGCAGGGTTGAGTTCAAAAATGGCAAATACCATAGCAACAGCTGTAAGCGCTTTTTCTCCACCTGACATTAAGTGAATACTTGAAATTCGTTTACCAGGAGGTTGCGCCATAATCGCAATACCTGTAGTTAACAAGTCATCACCGGTCATTTCAAGATGAGCTTTACCTCCACCAAATAACTGTGGAAACATTTCCTGGATACGAGTATTTACCTTTTCAAAAGTATCTTTGAAACGACTACGAGTATCACGGTCTATTTTTGCAATGGCAGTTTCTAGTGTTTCTAGTGCCTCCATTAAATCAGCATCTTGTTGATCTAAATAAACTTTACGCTCGCTTTGTACTTTAAATTCTTCGATGGCGGCAAGGTTTATGGCACCCAAGCGTGCTACTTTACGTTGAATATCTTCTAGTTTCGATTTTTGCTTATCTAATGTGATTGATTCATCAAGACCTTGTTGTAACTCTTCAGCATTGAATTCAGTTTCATTAAATTGTTCTTTCAATGTTTGCTGACGAACATTCACTTCCTGCCATTCCATTTTCAAGGTTTCGAGTAAAGTACGATATTTTTCAACTTGTTGTTCGGCTTGGATTCGCTTTTGATCGAGTTCTCTTACCGTATTATCAATAGCTTGTAGGTTTTCACGGGCTTTAGATAATTCAGTTTCAACGTTATTTCTTTGTTCAAGCTGTTGCGCTAATAATTCATTATTATTTAAGTCAGACTGTGTTTTTGCTTGTTGCTCAGTATTTTGACTAATCAGATTATTCTTTCGTTCATTCAACATCTTTAAACGTTCATCTAAACGATCTAATTGTTGTTGCGCGCTTTGTTTACTGGTTTTAGCAGTCTCTACTTTAAGCTTAGTTTGTTGAACTCGTTCACTTATTTCTCGAGCACGTTGTTTGCTTTTAAAAACAGTTTCTTGTAATGGAGTGTCTTTACCTTCAACCTGTTCTTTTTCTGATTCTAATGATTCGAGCAACTGTAACGCCTGATTACGTTGCTTTGTTGCTTTCTCATGAAATTCTTGATTGCTGGTTTGTTGTAGTTCTAAATCTACAATTTCAGCAAGCACGCGTTGTTGATTGGCCTCCGTTTGTTTAATTCGATTTTCATTGGCGTGAATTACTGATTGAGCTTGCGACTCCTCACGGTGTAATTCATTTAAACGTTTTTGTAAGCTGGCTTGTTGCTCTTCTAATTCTTTACGCTTGAGTTGTCCTTTATCAAGAGAATCTTGATGATTTTTAAGATCAACTTCACGCTGTTTTATATTTGCTTTTGTTTCTTCTATTTCTTTCTTTCTGGCCAACACGCCATCGTGTTGATTAAAACCAGCTTCAGCTTGTGTTTTTACCCAATTGGATCCAAGTAAAAGCCCTTCTTTGGTGATAATGGTTTCACCTATTTTTAAATCAGATTGTAAATTAAAGGCTTGCTCTAGATTTTCAGCACATTGAAAATTTGAAAGTAGGGTATGTATAGCAGAGGGTTCAGACACTTTAACTGCAAGTGAATTTTTAGGTAATTTTTTTGCGGGGCCTTCGTCAAAAATAAAGGTGCTTGATGCAGAAGGTAATTCACCTGAAATAATTTTTTCGAGTTGTTGTTTCGAATCGAGTTGTTTAGATTGTAAAAAATCGCCTAGAACAACTTCAAGCGCTTTCTCCCAACCATTTTCGATTTGAATAATATCTGCCAATGGTTTTAAGGTGTCTAGCCCCCGTTCGCGTAACCAATTATTTTGGCGTTTCATGGCTTTACTATTATTATCTTTTGCGAGTCCTGCTCTTTGCAACACTTCTAATGAAGATAACTTGCCGTTTAATGATTGTAATTCTGAGCGACAATCTTGTAATAATTGTTGACTGTTTTTATTGGACTCAATTTGAGATTCGATTGTAGCTTTACAACTATCGAATTCAGCTTGCACAGTTTCTGATTGTTTTGAGGTATCAGCCAACAGTTGTTTTTGTTTAGTCAATTCTTCTGTATGAGCATCTGTATTGAAGATACCCTTATCAGTATTCAGTTTTAACAAACGACTGGCAATGTGTTGCAACTGAGTTTCTAGTTGCTCCATTCGCGCGCGTTCAACCTGTGCTTGCTGTGCGGGTTCAGCTAGTCTAGTTTGTAAGGTATTCCAGCTTTGTTGCCATTCGGCTAATTTAGATTCTGCTTGGTTCAGTTCAGTATTTGCCGTTTCTAATTGCTGTTGTTCAGAGGCTAATAGTGGCTCATATTCAGTTAATTGTTCTGTCGCAATGTTTAGCTGATTTTGATCGTCTTCTGCATGTTGTTGCGAAGATGCAATCTCACTATCAACTTGAGTCAACTCACGTTGATAACGTTCTGCTAATTCTTTTTGATGTTGAATAGACTGTTCCAAACGTGAAATTTCAGCGCCAATTTGATAATAATTAGCCTGAACTTCATTGAATGCATCATTAGCTTCGGTTTGTTCGCTGCGTTTAGATTCGATTTGATTTTCTAAGGAACGTTGTTCCGCTAATGCCGATTGATGTTTCGTAGCGTTTTCATTAATGACATCTTGGCGCTCTTTAATATCACTATCTACATTTTTTAAGCGTAATAAGATTAGCTCGGCACTGGTTTGTCTTTCTTCTTGTTTTAAGGATTTAAATCTTACCGCAGCCTTTGCTTGACGATCTAAGTGTGATAGTTGTTTTTCTAACTCTTCGCGTAAATCATTCAAGCGATCTAGATTTTCACGGGTGTTTTTTATACGTCGTTCGGTTTCTCGGCGACGATCTTTGTATTTAGAAATACCTGCAGCTTCTTCTAACGTATTACGCAGTTCTTCTGGTTTAGCTTCTATCAAACGGGAAATCATTCCTTGTTCGATGATGGCATAACTTCTGGGGCCTAAACCTGTACCTAAAAATATATCGGTAATATCGCGACGACGACAACGCGAGCCATTGAGAAAGTATTTAGATTGGCCATCACGCGTGATTAAACGTTTGATCCCAATTTCTGAGAACTCGGCGTACTCTCCACCCAAGGTGGCGTCACTATTATCAAATAATAATTCTATCGAAGCTTGGCCGATGGGTTGGCGAGCTGATGATCCATTAAAGATAACATCATCCATCGAGGCTCCGCGTAAATGCTTGGCTGAGCTTTCGCCCATTACCCAACGTACTGCATCAATCGTATTTGATTTACCACAACCATTTGGCCCCACGATACCTGTAAGGTTGCTGCGTAAGTCTATTGTTGTAGGATCAACAAAAGATTTAAAGCCCGCGATTTTTATTTTGCTGAGTCGCAAAATTAGAGTGGTAGGTTCGATGACATAAGGCGTAATAATAGGTAAAGAAGCTATGCGTTTCAATAGCTATAAACAACTCATTTTAAGCACAATCAGATATAAAATAGTTAAAAAAGACACCCCCCCACTTTTTGTTGTTTTCAAGTGCCTGCTCTACAAGAAAAAGAGATTATGATTAATTGAATTATCAGTGCAAATAAATCACTTCAATGACGTTGATGTATTTTTGTGCATGTGTAAATAATCTTTAATAAGTTCTTATATTTTAGTACCGTTCGTCAGGTGAAAACAGCCAATTTATAAAGTGCCTCTGTTACTAAAAACGGCTTTCACTTACTCTCAATTTATTAGGAGTGTTTGTACTTGGTTGGATTCACACTCGATTTGAATTGTATATGAGGTAGTTTGTGTGAATTTTTTTGTTAAGGATGGAATGGGCGAAGGACAATCATACGTTGCTCCAGATCCGCAGTTTGTAAGTTCTGTAGCATTGTTCGCTAGTAGTTTGCCTTGGGAGAAATTCCGTAAGTTTTTTAAGCGTAAAAAAATTGTCAACCTAAGCGGCAATGAGCAATTAATACTATTACGATTAATCGCATTACAAGAACTTCTTGCTTTGGATGATGAATCATTATTACGCTGGGCTAAGCATCAGCTATATTTATTTAGTTTTATGCAGCCAGATTTTCAACCAAAACTACCAACGGTTGAATTACTCAGAGAATTTAGAACCTCATTTGACAAAGTAGGGCTATTAAAACCGTTTAGAAAACAATGCCAAAAACTCATCACAGAGCATGAAAGCAGATTGCCACCGATTAACGTCGAAGAGAATCTTAATAACTCAACCTTGTCAGCGACTTATTCGTTCCAAAAAAAAAAGTAAGTGATACCAAACTAGATTTACCAAATCTACCTGCCTCGGATGCATCTACTTGCCCAAATTGTGGTAGTGAAAATGTGATTCATCTCAAAACAGACCAAGAAATATCGACCTTACCGGATATTAGATTCGCTAAATGTCGATTCTGCGGGAATATTTTTAGAGAGAACAAATAAAAAACCTGTGGCATAGCAAGTCACAAGTATAAGTACGTGGGAATGATTTAT
>CALJIH010000100.1 GCA_937974135.1 uncultured Cocleimonas sp.
AAAACTGCAACATCTAAGAAGTCTACTAAGAAAACTAAAAAGGAAAAGAAACCTTCTACAACTAAAAAGAAGACTACTAAAAAGAAAACCACAAAAAAGAAGCCAGCTAAGAAGAAAACTACCAAGAAGAAAAAAAGTAGTTAATTTTATTAGTTAATCTGATGATTTCTAAGTATTCAGATCGTCGGATAAAATAGACTGAATAGCCAGTTTCTTTGCCAAGAACTGGCTATTTTTTATACAAAATTGTACTCTAAGTGCAATACATACTGAACAATACAATAATTATAATGAATATATTAGTAACAGGTGGGGCAGGGTATATCGGCTCTCATACATGCATCGAACTACTTGATGCAGGTTACACACCAATCGTTTTAGATAATCTCTGTAATAGTTCGACGATATCT
This sequence comes from uncultured Cocleimonas sp., assembly GCA_937974135.1. Taxonomy (GTDB): domain Bacteria; phylum Pseudomonadota; class Gammaproteobacteria; order Thiotrichales; family Thiotrichaceae; genus Cocleimonas. The sequence goes on from CALJIH010000100.1 coordinate 411, forward strand.
TTAGATAGAGTTAAACAAATTACGGGACAAGAAATCACCTTTATTGAGGGCGATATTCGCGATAGTAGTAAACTTGATCAGGTTTTTAATCAGTTTGATATCTACGGTGTAATCCATTTTGCAGGATTAAAGGCAGTTGGTGAATCAGTTGCTAAACCATTTATGTATTACGATAATAATATCGCAGGCAGTATCTGTTTGTTTAATGCAATGAATCGTCATAGCGTTAAACGTATTATTTTTAGTTCATCAGCCACTGTTTATGGAGACCCAGCTACAGTACCAATTGAAGAACATTTTCCAACCAGTGCTACTAATCCATATGGTCGGTCAAAGCTTCATCTGGAAGAAATTCTTCGTGATATTTACGTTTCAGATAGTGCTTGGAATATTGGTTTGTTACGTTATTTTAACCCCGTTGGAGCACATCCAAGTGGGTTAATTGGAGAAGATCCAAATGATATTCCAAATAATCTAATGCCTTACATATCTGGTGTTGCCGTGGGTAGATACGAGCAACTATCGGTATTTGGTGATGATTATGAAACAGAAGATGGAACCGGAGTGCGTGATTATATTCATGTGGTTGATTTAGCAAAAGGTCATGTAAAGGCCTTACAAGCTTTTGAAAACAACAAGGTTGAAAACCTATACACGGTAAATTTAGGAACAGGAATAGGATACTCAGTGCTTGATATGGTGAACGCATTTGCCAAAGCTTCAGAAAAAGAAGTAGCGTATCAAATTGTCGACAGGCGACCTGGTGATATCGCCTGTTGTTATGCAAATCCTGCATTAGCTAAAGAGCTTTTAGGTTGGCAAGCAGAACATGGAGTTGAAGCCATGTGTGAAGATACTTGGCGCTGGCAAAGCAATAATCCTATGGGTTATGAAAGTAGTTAATTTGAACGAATAATTTATTAAAAATAAATCTAGTCATTGAATTTTAAACATTCACTAGAAGGATTAAAAAAATGAAATTACAAATCTTATTATTAACCATATGTGCTGTAACAATAAGTGCATGTTCAAGCAGTACATATAAGCCAAGTGCATCTGAAACAGCTTCAGCAGCCAGAACAGTAGATGCGCTAAACAGTGGTTCGGTTTCTTCCACAACAGTCGCGGCAAATTCTACCAACAATCCGTTTTCTGCAACTGCGACTCCCAGGTATCCAGCTTCACAAGAACCTGTTTTTACTACTAAAGTTGCAAATACGCCTACTGCCTCTAACCGTTTGACGGTGGGTGATGTTTTAGATGTTAATGTTTTTAAGGTTCCTGACTTATCAGCCAAAGATTTAACCGTAGAATCAAGCGGTAACATTTCTTTACCTTTAGTAGGTAGTGTACCTGTAGCAGGTTTGAGCATTTCACAAGCAGAGCAGAGGATTACTCAGCGTTTAACTCAATTTATGCAATCCCCACAGGTAAGTATCAGTCGAACTAACAAAGCGATTGAAAAACGCGTTACTGTTGAAGGTGAGGTAACCTCTCCTGGGGTATTTCCGATAAAAGGGAATTTAAGTTTCTTACAAGCGATCGCGTTGGCGAGAGGCTTATCAAGCTCAGGGGATTCTAAAAATGTGTATTTCTACCGCAATGGACAACGCAGTATTGTTGATTTAGATCAAGTACGTACCGGTGTAATGCCTGATCCACAATTACGAGGTGATGATCGTATTGTTGTGATTAGAAGTGAAAAAAGAGTAACTGTCGAAGGTGAAGTTAGAACACCTGGTGTTTTTCCAATTACAGATAGATTAACTTTTTTACAAGCGATCGCATTGGCACAAGGGTTATCTGATGTAGGTGATTCTAGAAAAGTATTCTTTTACAGAAACGGACAACGATTCCTTGTAAATCTTGATCTGGTTAGGAATGGCACAATCGCTGATCCACAATTACTTGGTGATGATCGCATAGTCGTAATGAAAGATGGAGCAAAGGTAAAAGAGAAGAAGATACTCGAATACATACCAGTGTTAACATCGCCCTTTACTATATTTAATTAAATCTAAGCCAATAATAGCTAATTAAAAAGACACCCCCCCACTTTTAACGGTTCTTGCAGAGAAAACGTCTAAAAGTAGGGGGGTGTCTTTTTTATACTATGACTGTATTTAGTGATACAAAAACGCTTTAACTATTTGATTAAACTCGTTGGGTTTTTCTAAATGCGTATTGTGTGCTGAATTGGGAATACCCGTAATTGTTGAATTTGGAATATTGTTATTTAACAAAGTTTGTTGGGAGATATCATAGGTCCTATCTTGCTCTCCATACAGAATTAACGTTTCTTGCTTAATATTTTTTAGATTATCAACACCATTCCACTTTTGCATCGCTTTTAAACCGCCGATATAGGCATCAAAGTTTGCTCGATGTGCTAAGGCCTCAGCATCAGAAAAATCTATATTATTTTTATAATCCATAAACCAACTAGCAACCGCGGTTGAGATACCATTGAGATAGTTGTCTTTGCTGGCTTTAGCTAGGCTAATTGACATTCTTTCGAATCGACTAGGAACATCACCAATTGGCCCTGTGCCATACAGAATCAATTTATTAATACGATCGGGAATTTGCCTAGTTACTTCTTGCGCAATCATCCCTCCCATTGAATGCCCAATAAGGTCAAATTTCCCATTAGTTTCTTGATTGACTTGCTCAATGACTGATTCGGCGAATTCTTCAATACTAGCGCAGACTTTTTCATCCGATCTATTGCCATAACCAGGTAATTGGACTTTTATTATATTCGCATAATCGGCTAAAACGTCTTGTTTAAACCAGTAATCTCTTCCACTGAGAAAACCATGAATAACGACCAGATAGTTTTTCTTAGACATTTCGCAAAAACCTTACGATTCGCGCTTACCTTGAACGATTCGATCAAGAATCATGGCACAGAATAGAATTGCAAAACCTGCAAGAATTCCTTGTCCTACGTTTGCATACTGTAACGCTTCAAGTACATCTTCACCGAGACCTTTTGCACCGATAAGAGAGGCCACAACGACCATTGCTAAGCTCAACATAATGGTTTGGTTGATACCTGCACGTATCGATGGTGCAGCTAAAGGAAGATCAACTTTGGTTAACAAATACCATTTACTCGCACCGAAAGAGGCCGCGGCTTCACGAACGCTTTCTGGAACGCCTCTTAACCCCAAAACGGTTAAGCGAACGACGGGTGTTCCTCCAAAAATCATAGTGGTTACAACCGCGGCTGGTTTTCCGGTACCAAAAAACGCAATAACAGGAATCATGAATACAAATGCAGGCATGGTTTGCATAAAGTCCATAATGGGTCGAATAAAGGAATAAAAACGCTCTCGCCTTGCACAGAACATTCCTAACGGAATACCAATAATGATTGATAGCACTGCTGCCGTTCCTAATAACGCAAGTGTTGTCATTGCCTTTTCCCAAAAGCCAAGTAAGCCCATATATGAGAGAAATGCACCAGAGTAAATCGCTGCAGTAGTCCCTGCGGACAACCACGTCAATAAGATAATAAAGCTCGCGATCACCATCCAAGGCGTTTGCACTAGTATGAGTTCCATACCATCAAGAACAAAGCGAATGCCTTTGGTAATCATATCGAAAAATGCTTCACCGTTCTTAACCGCAAAAGCAAAAAAGTCTTCTACCCATTTTATGCTCGTTAAGCGAATGCCTCGATCGGTTGGAAAATCCATAAGTAATGAAAATGTGCCTGGAAAGCTATAATGAATTGCAGTGGCAACGGTGGTTATTAATACAAAAAGGACTGATAAGCCGATATTTCTCTGATTCATACCTCTAGATATTTGAGGATCAGATAACCAATCAGAAAAACGTCTTTCTAATAGTGTATTTGCAATAATAGCTTGGACTAATTTTATCAATAGTAGGGCAGCTAAACCAGTCATAGCAATAGTAAAGCCAGTGCTTTCAAGCTGTTGTGCTTCTAATTTAATACCTCCAATAGAACTTTCGAGTGAATCGACTGTACGTTTATAAACATCTATTTTGTCAGTATTATTCTCGATTGCTGAGGCAAGTTGTTGCTTACGGAGTTCTAAGGTTCCTTCGATTTTTGCTATGCGCGCCCAAGCGTCAGAGGCGAGATCACCAAATAAGCCTCGTATGATTTGCACGATGGCAAAAATTTCGAGAATCAAAAAGCTCAATCCCCAGTTCCACATGCTTCTTGCACAAAACCAAATGGGTCCTAAAATTCCTGCCCAAAGGTTAAATGTCCATGAGAAGCTCGATTTATTTCCAATTTTTCTAAACTGTTTTAAGTAATAATCTTCATTCGTTTTTACAAACTGAGGGATATGACTTTCGCGTTCTTTAGCAAATTGGTCACTATTTCCACGCAGTAATTCATCACTGGCACTGGTAGGGTTTTCTTTTGCATGCTCGCTCATGATGTTTCTGCCCCCTCAATTACTGTCTGTAAAATATCAGCTCGGTTGATGACACCCACTTGTTTTCCTTGATCCTCTACTAGAATTGGTGACTCATTATCAATAGCTAACTGTATTAATTCGCTCAATGACGCATCCTCATTAGCGGTTGGTGAATCTTTTGGAACTTCTCCGAATGATTGAATGTATTCTTCAATCGGTTTCATGACAGCGTGTGCTTTAACGATCTTCAAGCGTGAAATACCCGCAACAAAATCTGCCACATAATCATCTGCTGGATTCATCACAATATCTTCTGCAGTTCCAACTTGAACTAAACGACCATCGCGCATTATGGCAATACGGTCGCCGACTCTTACGGCTTCATCAAGGTCGTGGGTAATAAATACTGTGGTTTTTTTCAAAACAGCAGATAGCTTAATAAATTCATCTTGTAGTTGACGTCGAATTAAAGGATCCAAGGCACTGAATGGCTCATCCATCAATAGAACCTCAGGGTCGGCAGCTAATGCTCTGGCAAGTCCTACACGTTGTTGCATCCCTCCTGACAATTCGTGCGCATATTTATTACCCCAAGCATCTAGCTCAACGCTTTTCAACATATGTGCCGCACGGCGTAGGCGTTCGTTTTTGTTAACCTTGCGAATTTCTAATGGCATCGCTACGTTATCTAATACCGAACGATGCGGCAATAACGCAAAGTTTTGAAAAACCATGCTGATTTTTTCATTACGAAAGTCTTGTAAGGCCTTGGTACCAAGACTCATTACATCTACGCCATCAATTAAAATCTTACCCGCTGTGGGTTCTAATAATCGATTAAAGTGACGCACCAGTGTCGATTTACCGCTGCCTGACAAACCCATTACACAGAAAATTTCTCCGCGTTTTATATCGAAGCTGACATCTGCAACTCCAACAACTGCGTTAAATTCTTCTAGTACTTCGGCTTTACTTAAATTTTTTTCTTGAACAGCTTTTAAAGCTTCATCAGCTCTATCGCCAAATATTTTCCATACCTTTGATACTTGAATTGCAATATCATCGGCTGCTTTATCTTGTGATTCTGACACGTAGGAAACCTGAAATTAAAGATTGATTCACCATGTTGGTGACATTTGAACTGTCCCTCTAGAAAAGAGGGACAGGTAAAACATATTAATATAGTTTGTTAAATTAAAGACCTAACCATGCATCTACACGATCAGAATTCTTCGTGATCCACTCTTTTGCAACTTCACCTGGCTCACGACCTTTACCAGAAATTTCATAAGCGAATCCACTTACATCATCTGCTTTAAGACCAAAGCGACCAAAGAATTCTGCAATTGCTGGAGATCTCTCTTTCAGAGATTTAGACCATGCGATTTGTACATTCTTAAGCGCATCTTTAGTAGCAACACTAGACTCTTTGTACCAATCTGGTGAATCAGAAGGCTGAACCATTTTGTATTTATCAGGATTGAAAGTTGGCTCTGAAAGCATGTTTACATCAAACATAAACCAAACAGCATGAGGCTTGTAGCAATAGAATGCATAACCTTCACCTTTCGCTACTGCATCTTTGATACGAGCTGTTTTAACACTTTCGTCTGCGCGAATTGGCTCAATAAAAGAGAGTAGATCATAATCACGAACTTTCACTTCATTTACATTTGCTGAGGCCCAACCTGGAGCACCTATCCACATTTCACCTTTACCGTTGCCGTCGCTATCCATTTTCTTAGCAACGTCAGGACGACCTAAATCTGCGATATCAGTAATTTTGTTTTCTTCAGCGAATTTCTTCGGTACACAGAAACCTTGGTTTCCTTCGTATGGGTTTTGGCTTAACTGTACTGTGCCTGCGCCATCAACATACTTTTTAGTAAAACTTTCTTGGTTTGGTAACCAAACATCTGGATGTACATCAATATCACCTTTACCTTGGTCCATACCTTGGAAGATAGTAGCATTATTACCTGGTACCAATTCAGCTTCGCCACCTATACGCTCTGTAACAACAGCTGCAAGTAAATGAGCAATTGCTTGTGCTCCTGTCCAAGATGGTACTCCGATCTTAACTTTTTCGGCACTCATTGCTGATAAAGAGGTTAAGCTCACAGCAACGCCTAAAGTAAGGCTAAGTAATGTTTTTTTCATTTTTAACTCCTTCGATAATTATGTTTGAATTCCAGTACTTCTATAGGTATTACTGAATTCTACCTTTAATATAGTCTGTTTTTTGGATTTGATTTGATAAATCTAGCTTCAGTTGTAAATTAAATTATTTTTTTGAAATATAAATACTGATTTTTGTGAGAAGTAATATTCAATAATAAACATGCAATGTAGATATATTGATAAACTCAAAAAACTAATTTAATATGTGTTTTCTGCATATTAAATATGCCAAATCTTTATATAAAATGAATCAACAATCTTTAGAAGATCTTCTTGCTTTCATCGAACTTCGTAATATCACTCTGGCGGCACAACGCAGAAATATTTCACAACCTGCGTACTCAAGACGTTTAAAAGCTCTAGAAGAAAGTGAAAACACACTTTTAGTAGATAGATCCGGACGTCCATCAGTGCCAACTAAAGCTTTAACCGCAATGAAGTACGAAATTGAAATTGCACTGCTTGCATTACAAAAAGTGAGCAAAGGTTTTTCATCTGAAACAGAATTTAAAGATAGTATTACTATTGCTTCGGTACATTCATTATCTAGTGGATCTCTTCCAGTAGCTATCCAAAGAGTAGAAAAGCTCATCGATCAGTCAGATATTCGTATTTATTCTGCAAACCAAGATGTTTGCTTTCAAATGCTGATGACAGAAGAAGTATCTGCGATGGTTGCTTATGAAAAAGCAGACCAACCCTTGCAAGCACCTGCAGATTTAGTTGACAAAACCATGATTACAACTGATCAATTAATCCCTGTTTGTAACCCTGACTTCAAACGACAGTTAGATCAATTGATAAAAGAAGAGCAAACCATTCCGCTGATATCTTATCCACCTGATATTTTTCTGGGAAGGGTCATGTATAACGATGTAGTTACGAGATCATCGTATAAATTTTCACAAAAATTTTTAGCAGGAATGAGCAGTGTTTTACTTAATGCTGCAATAGTTGGACTTGGTGTAGCATGGATACCTGCATCAGTTTTAAGAGATGAAATACATAATAAATCGTTAGTATTGATAGAAAAAGAAGGCTTTGAAAGGATTGATTTAATCGTATCTATGCTACAACTTCGTCGAAAAAAAACTCAAGAAATGAATGCCTTTTGGCCTGAATTATCTAGTGCAATTAAAGATGTCATTGAATCTAAATTGTAATCTTTACTTAACAAATTTATTGAATGTTTTAATAGTGCTTGTTAAAGAGTTATTTGCAGATGCTGATTCGAACACGCCGCCCATATATTCTAAAAGACTTGTCAGTTGATGTGGTTATTATGTTTTTGCTAAAAGTGATTAAAAGTAGGGGGGTGTCTTTTTAAAGTGCTGTATTTAGAAAATTATTTGCTTAGTTTGTACTAATATTACTTAAGTTAATAAAAATATTTGGGTCTTTAGAATTTAAAACCAAGAAAGGGATAATGAATGATTAAAATTCCGGGATTTACCATAGAAAAAGAAATAGGCCATGGCGGTATGGCTACGGTCTATCTTGGTGTCCAGGACATGTTAAAAAGAGATGTTGCTCTTAAAGTGATGCTACCTGAGATGGTTAGGGATACCAACTTTCGAAATAGTTTCATGAGCGAGGGTGAAATTATCGCTAGTTTAGATCACCCTAATATCGTTCGCATACATGATATTGGAATCATTGATGACACTACTTTATATATGGCTATGGAATATCTTAGTGGTAATACACTCAAGGAAAAACTTAGTCATGGAAAATTATCTTTTCCTGTTGCTTTCAACATACTAGAACAAGTAGCTTCAGGCTTAGCTTATGCACATGATAAGGGGTACATTCATCGTGACATAAAACCCGGGAATATATTATTTAGAGAAAATGGTACTGCTGTAATAACTGATTTTGGTATTGCTAAGTTACAAGATACATCTGGTGAATTGACACGTATGGGTTATACCATGGGGACAGTGCAGTATATGAGTCCTGAACAGGTAGTAACTACAGACCTTGATCATCGTTCAGATATCTACAGCTTAGGTTTAATTTTTTATGAAATGCTATCTGGACTAAAAGCATTTAAAGCTGAAACGGCCATCCAAGCGATACATCAACATACTACATTACCACCGCCCTCCTTAGATGATGAATATTCTTATCTGCAAGCCGTCATTGATAAAGTGTTGGCAAAAGAACCTGAAAATAGATACCAAAGCACCGATGAGTTTGTAAAAGCAATCAAAAATGCTGAATCTCTTGATAAAACCGTTATACATCGTTTACAAGATGATGATAAAACTGAGATATTTATTCCCAATCAATCCAAAGAAATACCTAAAAAGAATCTAAATCAAAGAAAGGAAAACAAAGAACAAAGTAAACTGTTGCCTGTTTCATTAGCGGCTGTAGTCTTAATAGGATTGTTTGTATTTGGTGCTATTAAGTTCACAGACTCTGAAACATCTGTTGTAAATGACAAACCTATTGCCGAAGACAAGGTGTCATTAAAACAAAAGCCGAGTGCAGAAGATGTGATAACTAGTACTGATGTACTCGTAGAGAAACCTATCAAAGCAGATGTTGCTTTAAATAGTGAATCTACCGAAAAGATTTCTATTCCAAAAACAAAACCAATCAATAAGCCAATAACCTATCTATATCAACCAAAAATTCATCACGCTGAAGTAGAAAAAGAATTAGATAGCTTAGCGGGATATTCTATTGAAATATTAGCTATGGCTCCTGAAAACAAGGAAGCACAATTAGTTCTAGCTTCCGTTTTAGATAGATATTATTTATTAGCATTAGATTTAGTTAAATCATTGGATAGTGATAAAGCATTATCATTGGTTGAAAAAGGTTTAAAGATTTCAAGTGACTATGAACCCTTAATTAAACTCAAGGCTTCACTTGAGAATAATAATATTAGTCAGCCTCAGTTAACGGTAATTCAAGGATTACTTAAAGAGGCTGAGATACACACAAAGGCTGGGCGATTTGTATTACCTAAAGGTCAGAATGCCTTAGAGCACTATCAAAAAGTATTGACGATTGATCCATATAATTCTATAGCAAGTAAGGAAATAAATTCATTGTTGTCTATTTTTGAAAAGCAAGTTAGGAATAATTTGAACGAGAATGACTATCAAGCTAATGAATTCCTAAACCAAGCTCTATCGATAACACCATTTAATGCGAAACTCATTCAGCTCCAAAGTAAAATTAGAGTGAGTCAAAGGGCTAAACCATAAAGTTGAATGTAGATAGATTTTACTATTTATTGTGTAAGTGAGTTTTCTAGAGTTTGTTGTGCTTGATTTAACAAGGTCTGGTTTTGAGTCAGAGCATTATTATCAATGACTTCTAGGAGATCTTGTTTTTGTTTGATTAAGCTCAAAAGCATGGCAACTTTTTTACGTTTTTCCTGTTCTAATTTAGTCAGTTCCTTTTCTTTGAGCATTATATTGCTTTTAAGCTCTAATAAACTTTGTGTATTTGGAAATTGAGTTAAGCCTTCGTTTACAATTTTTAAAGCTTGTTCAATGTGATTGTTTTGTAAATTATTAGATGCTTGAAGAGTTATATTTGCTAATTTTTTATCTGTTTCATTTTTGAGGCGAATTTCTTCTTCTTTAGTTGAGATATTAGATTTTAGTTTTAATAAATTAAGATCCTCAGGTTCAAGTGATAATCCTTTTTCAACAAATGCGATAGCGCTATCTAATTCGTTATTATTAAAACTTATTAAGGCACGTGAATACAATATAGATAGTGTTTCATCTTTCTCTTTTTGAACTTGAATGTTTTTTTGTCTCAATATGATCTTATCCTTTAATGTAAGTAAATCAGTATGATTTGGGTTTAAGATCAATCCATTTTCAATAAGTGATAGTGAATCTTCGTAATTACCATTTTGAAACATTTGTTTGGAATTCGAAATAATCATATTCAGTTTTATTCGCTTATCACTGATCATTTGTATTCTTTCTTGTAAGTTAAGTAATGTTTCATTATCTGGGCTTAATAATAGGCCTTTGTTAATGGTGGATGAAGCTCCTTCGTTATCTTGGCTGGCAAATTGACTTTGAGCCAACGTTACTAAAATGTCTAGTTCTCTCTTGCGCAGACTATTTTGTTCTTCGATTTGTGTTTGTTTAGCTAAGTCGGAAGCTGCTTTTATTGCAGCTAAACGATCAGTATTTTCTTTGCGTATTTTCTCTTCTTCATTTTGTGCGATTTGTTCTTTTAACTCTCTATCTAATAATCTTAAATTTTTATGCCATGGAGCAATTGATAAATATTTTTTGATGATTTTCGAGGTAGCATCAAGATCTCCATCACTGAATTGTTGTTTGGCAAGTGTGTATTGTTTATCAGCAACATTATGTTGTTTCTGAGCTTTAGTAAGTGTGAAGAGTAATTCTTTATCTATCTTGGGTCTTATTAAACTTTTAGTAAGAACTTGAAAATCTTTTATTGCTTGTTTGGTATTTTTTCCTGCGATACCGTCTGCAATTCCAGCATTAAATCCTAAAGCATTTAGTTTTTGTTGGATTAGAGAGATAACTTTCTTCTTGTCTTCTCTAATTTTGTTGTTAGGACTAGGAGCAAGAGGTTTTGCTTTCCTAACCTGATTATTTATAGGTTTCTTTTGCTTATTAGTGATTCGATTATTTTTGTGAGCAGGTACTTTTTTAGCTGGTTGGATTTTTTGGGGCGTAGAAATTTTTTTGACAGCTTGTATTTTTTTAGGAGCAGGTGCTTTTGTAACCCTGCGATTAGGTTTAGGTTTTGGGTTTAGTTTGTTATGAAGCGCTATTTTTTTATTTTTGATAGCTGCATCATTTGGTTTGATAGAAAGTGCTTTATTACAGGCATTAAGAGCCGTTCTATCATTTGACTTCAAACATTTTATTCTATGGACAATAAACATTGCACTATTTGTGCTAGATTTTGCCGCTGCTTTGTTTTGTCTAATCAGTTCTTCCTCTTGCTGATTTGCAAAACTTGATTCAATAGCAATCACAAACACCATAAATGTAAGAGAAAACAATAGAGTAAAAATTCTAATCATTGGTGTTTTATTAAATTCTAAATTGGAATATTACATTTCATATTTTAGCTTATTGCGTTTAAACAAATGTTAGTAACTATTATAACTACTGCTAGGTTTGCTTTTTGATTTGAAAGCCCATTTACCACTAGGTAGCCTGATTAAATTAAATAAATAATATTTATCTACGGTTGTATAAGCGGGTTTCTCTCTAGCTATCATAGCCTGAATATCATTATCAAACTGTTGAAGACTGTATGAATTAGTATTTCCAATACCATTAATTTGATTGGCGAGAGTTAGAAATTCACCATTTAAAGCGTTGAATTCACTTACAGAAGTCGAATTTATTGCCGCTTGGCCAAATATTGATAGCTGATTTGAAGAACTTGCAATTTGTTGAGCCTTTTTTACCATTGGAGGCACACTTTTTTTCACGTTAACACTTGCATCATCAGAATTTGCAGCAAATTGTATATGTGCTATTGATTCAGTGATTGCTCTAGTTAAACCAAACCCTTTTCCAAGTCCTTTGGGTTGAATTTTGGGGTCTAAAGCATGAAGTGCATTAGCCATGTTTTT
>CALJIH010000101.1 GCA_937974135.1 uncultured Cocleimonas sp.
AAATGTACCACATCTCCCTCTTGCATAATGTAGTCTTTGCCTTCTAAACGCCATTTACCCGCTTCTTTAGCCCCAGCTTCACCATTACAAGCAATATAATCATCATATCCTACGACTTCGGCACGAATAAAGCCACGTTCAAAATCGGTATGAATTCTTCCAGCTCCATTTGGCGCTGTTGCGCCCGTTTTAACTGTCCAAGCGCGAACTTCTTTTACCCCTGCGGTAAAGAATGTTTGTAGATGAAGTAATTGATATCCTGCGTTGATAACTCGATTCAAACCTGGTTCTTCTAGACCCAAATCATCTAAAAACATCGCCAGTTCTTCTTCATCTAGTGAAGACATCTCTGCTTCCATCTCGGCACTGACTGCAACCACTTCTGCATTTTCCTGTTTAGCGATTGCAGTGACAGCATCTAAATAAGGATTATTCTCGAAACCGTCTTCAGCTACATTTGCAATGAATAGAATTGGTTTAATGGTGATGAGTTGTAATTCTCTGACAAGTAGTTTCTCATCAGCATCAAGACCTGCTGAACGTGCTGAATTTCCTTCTGCTAGCTTTGCTTGAATTTTTTCTAAAACAGCCAATTGCGCTTTTGCATCAGCATTACCTGATTTTGCGTTTTTGGTCGCTTTTAGGATTGCTTTCTCAACTGATTCTAAGTCGGCTAGGGATAGTTCGGTATTGATAGTATCAATATCTGAGATTGGATCTATTTTACCGTCAACATGGACCACATCATCATTATCAAAACAACGCACCACTTGCGCAATAGCATCTGTTTCACGGATATGAGATAGAAACTTATTACCTAAACCTTCGCCCGATGCAGCACCTTCTACCAAACCAGCAATATCAACGAATTCCATAGTTGTGGGTAGTATTTTTTCAGGGCTGACAATTTTAGCTAAATCATCTAAGCGTGGATCAGGAACAGGAACAATGCCCACATTCGGTTCTATGGTACAAAAAGGATAGTTTTCTGCAGCAATACCTGCTTTAGTTAAAGCATTAAATAATGTCGATTTGCCTACATTCGGTAAGCCAACAATTCCACATTTGAAACCCATAATAAATCCTATAAATCTGTATTTTTTGTATTCGTTTTTGCACTTGCAACACTCTCGGTATGCAAGCTATTCATTGCTTTTTGAAAGTCACCATTAACGACTTGTGAGATAACACCTAGTGATCGATCGATCGCGTTTATGATATCAATTTCGTCATTCTGACTGGGCCTTGCCAATACATAATTAGCCACTTTTTTACTGTTACCAGGATGCCCAATGCCTAAACGTAAACGATAATACTCTTTGCTGATTTGAGCGTGGATATCACGTAAACCATTATGTCCACCATGACCACCCGACTTCTTCAAACGTGCAGTACCGACAGGTAAGTCTAACTCATCGTAAGCTACTAAAACGTTTTCAGTAGGTATCTTATAAAATTGTGTTATTTGATGTGCTGCTAGACCACTGCGATTCATGAAGGTCGTTGGTTTCAATAACCATACAGGCTGACCATCAATATTTACTTTTGCGACCTCGCCGGAAAACTTAGTTTCAGTTTTAAAACTAGCGCTGTATTTTTCTGCGAGTGCATCAATAAACCAAAACCCGGCATTGTGCCGGGTTTTAGAGTACTTTTCGCCTGGATTACCCAGACCGATAATGAGTTGAATAACTGTTTCAGTCATCCGCTCATTAATCCTCCGCTCCATCATCTGCAGCTGGCTCTTCGCCACCTTGCTCAGATTCTGGTGCATCAGGTGCTTCTGGTGCTGAAGTATCTTCTTCTTCCTCTTCAATAACCTTAGGTACAAAACAACTAACCACTTGGTTATCGTATTCTTCGCCTAAAGCTAATGCAGTAGATGTAACACCTTCTGGCATTTTAATATCAGATAAAGAAAGACCTTCACCCACATCAAGATCAGCAAGATCTAGTTCGATGTATTCAGGTAAGTCACCTGGCAGACAGGAAATTTCAATATCAGATAGGTTACGTTGAATCTTACCGCCACCCATTTTAACACCAACTGCGGTGTCTTCATTTAAGAAGTGAATTGGTAAAACAACCGTCATTTCAACATCGTCACGTACACGTTGTAAATCAACATGAAGAACGAATGGTTTTGCAGGGTGACGTTGTAAATCACGCAAGAAAACTTTTTGTTGTTTACCTTCTAGTGTTAACTCAATAATTGCTGCATAGAAAGACTCTTCTTGCAGATTACGCATCAACTGGTTTTCTTTAAGTGTGAGTGACCAAGCTGGTCGACCTGCACCGTATAATACCGCTGGAATTTTGTTTTGACGACGTAGGCGGCGGCTCGCACCTTTACCTAAGTCTTCTCGCATTTCCGCGGCTAATTCAAATTTAGCCATGATTTTTCTACTCCAAAAATGGAACAACTGATTACAAATCTATACTTGTAAAAAAGTTTTCCAAAAACAAAAAAGCAAAACCCGCGACCAAGTTTTGCAGCTTAATGTTACGTTAAAGCAATAATCTTCAACTTAACAAATTCTTTTAGACTATTTTAACTTACTTAAAAGTTTGGGTTAGTCATCAACCACATGCATGAACAAATCGCTCACTGAGTCATCTACATGAACACGAGAAATCGTTTCAGCTAAGATGCCCGCTACAGAAAGCTGGCGGATTTTACCACACTTTCCACCATTTTCACTCAATGGAATGGTATTTGTTACAACTACTTCATCTAAATCTGATTTATCAATGTTATTTATCGCAGGTCCTGAAAAAACTGGGTGCGTTGCATATGCGATAACTTGCTTAGCACCGTGCTCTTTTAGCGCTTTAGCAGCATGGCAAAGTGTGCCAGCAGTATCCACCATGTCATCAATAAGGACACAAGTTTTATTTTCAACTTCACCGATAATATGCATTACTGCAGAAACATTAGGTTCAGGTCGGCGTTTATCGATTATCGCAAGGCCAACATCTCCAGGGAGACTCTTCGTCATCGCGCGGGCACGAACTACACCACCGACATCTGGTGATACAACCACTAAATCATCGTAGTCTTTTTCATTGATATCATTTAACAAAACAGTAGATGCGTAAATATTATCAACTGGAAGATCAAAGAAACCCTGAATCTGATCAGAGTGAAGATCAACCGTTAAGACGCGATCAACACGGCTTGTTGAAATCATATCTGCAACTAATTTAGCAGATATTGGAACGCGTCTTGATCGAACTCGTCGATCTTGTCTTGCGTAGCCAAAGTAAGGCACTACAGCAGTGATACGTCCTGCTGATGCACGATACAAAGCATCAACCATTATCAGTAGCTCCATCAAATTATCATTTGTTGGAGCACAAGTTGGTTGAAGGACAAAAACATCGCGACCGCGAACGTTTTCTAAAATTTCAATATGTGCTTCGCCATCACTGAATTTAGAAACGGTACAGTTTCCAAGTTTGATGCCTAATTGATCAGATACTTCTTTGGCGAGATCAAGATTAGCATTGCCGGAAAAAATCATTACTGAGTCTATTTCTGACATGATGATCTCTGTATGAAGTTAGAAAAGCTAAAAATTGTAAATATTGGTAGGGTATTTAATCAATACCCTACCAAATAAATATGGCTGGGACGGTAGGGATCGAACCTACGAATGCTGAGATCAAAACCCAGAGCCTTACCACTTGGCGACGTCCCAAAAACTAATTCTGTAAAGCACTTAACAAGGGAGACTGATTAACACCTTTAGCAACAAAACCTAACCAATTATGGTTTGACCTTGTTAAAGCATGTAAAACTTTTGTTGCCTCTTTTTTGCTTTCAAATGCAGCAAAAATACAACTTCCAGTTCCGGTTAATCTTGCAGGTGAATAAGTAGATAGCCAATCGATTGCGGTTGCAATTTCAGGATATTTCTTAGTCACTATCGGTTCAAACACATTCCTAAA
The DNA here is from genome assembly GCA_937974135.1 of uncultured Cocleimonas sp. Lineage (GTDB taxonomy): Bacteria > Pseudomonadota > Gammaproteobacteria > Thiotrichales > Thiotrichaceae > Cocleimonas. The sequence goes on from CALJIH010000101.1 coordinate 3,952, forward strand.
CTCATCACTTAGAAAATTAATCCGATTGCCTTCCAGAAAGCGCGCTATTTTGAGGGTATCACAATCTCGTGTCAATCCCTGATCGGCAAAAATATCAGCCGTTGAGGCAAAAATATTAGGATGAATTACTACAAACCAATTTTCATTGAGTTTTAATGGAGTTAGCTGTTCACCAATACCTTCTGCCCATGCCGAAAAACCTCTGACGAAAACAGGTACATCTGCACCGAGTTGTTTACCAAAATCGGCTAACTGTTCGATACTTAGGTCACACTTCCAAAGCTGATTTAAACCCAAAAGTACGGTCGCTGCATTAGAACTACCACCACCTATTCCACCACCTATTGGGAGTATTTTTTTAAGATTGATCTCAACACCAAAGTTGGAGATTAAATGAGTATTCAATTTTGATTGAATCAGCTTTGCAGCTCGAACGCACAAATCATTTTCAAATGGGATATTTAACGTTTCTGCATCGCTTTTTGTTGAGCGAGTAATTGATCCATCATGAGTTAATTTAAGTTGGATTTCATCTGCATAATCTAAGAGCTGAAACATAGTCTGTAATTCGTGATATCCATCCGCTCTGCGAGCGGTGATATGCAAGAATAAATTAAGTTTTGCTGGTGCCGGCAAAACTAAGGTTTTTATTTCCTGTGTCATTACTTGTTAATCAACATCAAACAGAAATAAAACTACTGCCAATTTTTTGCAATAACTCTAATAAAAATCTTTTCAGCGCCTCGACTTAGATTAATTTTACGAGGAAGCGCATTTGTACCGTTGTTAACATAACTGGAGTAAACAATTTTCCAGCCTGCTTGTTGAATCGTTCTGGGACGACCCGCATTATCCAATATCAATTGATCTAGTTTATATTGTGGCGAACTAAGACCTCTTACCCAATGTTGCAATCCCTTTACCGGTATTTTAAGACCTGATTGGCTAAGTAATAATCTCTCTTCATCAGTATCTCGATAAGTACGACCGTTATCTGCTAACAGTGAAACCACTGAATTACTCCGGCTGAGTTTTGAAATCAATGCCCCTGTAATCGGATTTTTAATCTGCACAACATAGTTATTGGCAGGCTTTTGTGCCCAATTAAGTTTAAAAATTAGATTTTCTTCATCAAAACGAAACGACACCTTACTATCCAAAGCCCAATTAGCTTTACGCCCCAAAAAATTTTGACGCTGTTGCCACGCTTGTTGTTGTGTTGCTGGCGGTTGAGTTTTAGCTACAGATGAAGGTGGTGCAGTATTTATTTGGGAACAACCAGAAATTAGCAAAATACTAAGTATTAACGAACCAAACGATAATCCTTTAACAGTCATTAATTATTCCTTTTTGAATATTAAATGGGACGACTTACATAGTAGCAAACTATTGTATGTTATTGATATAGATTATATTTGATTGAATTTACAATCGATAGTTCATCATAAGTTTAAATTAAAGATGAATTAATCTTAGAAACTTAGGGAAGTCGATGTGCGACACTTTTTAAACTGGGGCTGTTAGGATAAATTTTCTGCATTTCAAGATAAATGCTTTTAGCTTCTTGATATTGATTTAATTCAGCTAAAACCGTGATTAAATGACTCGCTACTTCAGGTTTTTTTACAATATTAAAAGACTTACGTAAATATCTTTCTGCTTTTTCTAGTTCGCCTTTCTTGTAAAAAACAAACCCCAGACTATCCAACACCAATGGATCATTAGGTTTGAGTTTATAGGCTTTATCGATATAACCTTTTGCTTCATTTAAACGGTTTGTATGTACTGAAAGCATATACCCAAACGCATTCAAGGTTTCATAATCATTTTTACGTTTTGATAATACATAATTGAAATCTGATTCTGCATTTTCAAGCTTACCTAGACGCTCATTGACTAAGCCACGTTTATACCGATATCGACTATTTTGGGGGGAAAGTCTTATTGCCTTGTTATATAGATCCAGGGCATTGCTATATTGGTATGTTTCAAAAAGATCATCTGCTTGTAGCTTTGTCCAGTAAGCTTGATCTTTGATTGAATTCGCATTTTTTTGCTTTTTATCAAAGTAAGCATTCAACGCATCCTGACCTTCTATTTTTCTTAAAAGACTAATAACTTTTTTATGCGCATTTTTTAAATACGAACCATCTACTACTTTTTTGAACTTAGATAATGCTTTTTCTTGTTGACCCAATTTTTCAGCATATTCGCCTGCAAAGTATTCTGCTTCATTTACATAATTACTGTTTGCTCTGAGTAACTTAATATTTTGATTTACATTGGATAATTGTGAACGATCTATTTGTAGTGCGACTAGGGATTTTAATAATTCATAGTTCTTAGGGTGTTTGCTCACTAATTTTTTTAAAAGGGGTAAAGCAGAATCTTTTTGTCTAATTAATACTAGCAATCGCACCAATTCCAAACGATGACTGTCATTAGCTTGAGGATGATTTTGTATAGATTTCAATTGTTCAATAGCAAGCTCATTTTTGCGCAGTTTATGTAGCGCTTTAGCGTGCATAA
>CALJIH010000102.1 GCA_937974135.1 uncultured Cocleimonas sp.
CCATCTACTTGTAATTCGTTGGCTAAACGTTGTACCGCTTGGCGAGTTAAACCCATATTGCGAGCAATATCAGCAACAGTCATGGAGTCTTCAAAAGTAGCTAGAGCACCTAACACTTTCCAACGTGCACTAGTTTGATCAAACTCTTCAGCGAGTTTGTCACCTTCGGAAATTAATAATCCATGTAGTTTAAAGACATCTAACACTATATCCGTTAGTAATTGGCCTTCTTCCGATCTTTTCATTTTAAAATCTCATATTTATAGTTGACAATATATTGTCAACTAATTTAATATTGCGTCAATGACAGTATGTTGTCATATTGTTAGTTAAAACAACATCATTATTTTCAGTAAATTACCTAAAGGTCTTGCTGTTATGAAAACAAAAATACACGCTCTAGCAGGTTGTATCGCGTTTTTAACAATTTTAACTTTCTGGACATCGTCAGTGTTTTCAGAATTGTTTGCGTCATATGCAACGATTACCTTGGTTAAACAATGGATTTTAAAAGGCATGTTTTTATTGATTCCTGCGATGATTGTGGTCGGCGCATCAGGTATGTCATTAGGGAAAAGTCGCAAAGGAAAGATTGTTGGAGATAAAAAGAAACGGATGCCAATAATAGCGGCTACTGGACTGATTGTTTTACTTCCAGCTGCATTCTTTTTAGAGAATAAAGCTACAAATCATGAGTTTGATACATTATTTTATGTTGTACAGGTAATTGAATTAATCGCTGGGTTATCAAACCTGAGACTGATTGTTTTAAATATCAAAGATGGGATGCGTCTTACTGGAAGGAAAAGACACACTTAAATTATCACAAGGAGAATATCATTATGGTTACCATGAAACCTTTAGATCCAAATGTAACAATTTTAGATCAAATTAAAACTGATCAATCACCAGTCACGTTAGTGAATGTATTTGATGTAGCGGAAGAAGATATTCCGCAGTTATTAGAAGCTTGGGAAAACGATGCTAACTGGATGAAAAAACAGCCAGGGTATATTTCTACACAATTACATAAAGGAATCGCAGGTAGTACTGTATTTTTAAATTACGCTATATGGGAATCAGTAGAGCATTTTCGTAATGCTTTTGGTAATCCAGAATTTCAGGAAACATTAAAAGCTTATCCTTCATCGGCGGTTACATCTCCACACTTGTTTGAGAATGTAGCAGTACCAAATCTATGTACATCTTAGTGTCTAATGATTGACTGAAAACCCATAAAAGTGGGGGGGTGTCTTTTATAGTCACTTTCCTTCTTTCCCCAAAGCTTCTAAAAACGTTTCCAAAATATAATCCGTTCGAACGCCTTTGCGCATGATCACAGAATAATGTGTGAAAAACTGAAGTTTATTCGCTTGCAAGGCTTTGAGTTTACCCTCTTTTACCCAACGTTCTGCAAAGTGCGTCGGTAAGAATCCTATATAACGTCCTGTTAATATTAAAAAAACAATGCCTTCTCTGTCTGTTGAAGTTGCCGATGCTTTTAATAACTTTTGTTGTTGTTTAATTTCTGTTGCTTGTGGGTACACAGGCACTACTGCATCAAATCCTGCTAACTTCGCTTGATTAACAGTGGATTTATTCATGTTGAATAAGGGGTGTTCATTACTACAATAGAGAAGTGATTTTTCTTTATAGAGAGAGATGTAATCTAATCCTGACAAAGGTCTTAAGTCAGGCACCACACCGATTTGCAATTGTCCATCAAGGACCGCTGTTTCGATATCTTTCGGTGGAATCATACGAATATTTATAATGACTTCGGGACCCTGTTCTTTTAACGCTGAAATAGCTCGTGTAACCCGCATTCTAGGAATACTTACCAGATTATCAGTAATCCCAATATTAAGCTCACCTCTGAGTTCTCGGTTGATGGCATTTACTTGGGATTTGAAGGTTTCCAAACTCGCTAATAATTGTAATGAGGCTTGGTAAACGGTTTCCCCTTCTTCTGTGATTGAAAAACCTCCACGACCGCGATGACAGAGCCGCATATTCAACAGCGTTTCTAATTCGGTTATAGCTAGACTGATCGCTGGGCGACTAATATTTAACTCAACTTCTGCTGCAGCAAATCCGCCTGCTTCAATCACTGCTTTGTAAATTCTAACTAAACGAATATGAGTATCGCCAATCTTGTGCGGGAGTAGATTTTTAATCGGATGTTTAGCAGCCATAGTGGTTTATATCTTTAGTTAAGTGAATGCTTAAGCTTAGTTTAATACGTTTGAATTTAATAACCTAATATTCAGTTCATAATCAAGCTATATTCGAACGCAATCGGTGTTCGTTGTTGTATTTAATTAAAACACTTTAAATTGAGGTCATCTCATGCAAAATTCAGCAGCCACAAATATGCCAACAGATATTGAATCTGAAATAGAAACAGTCATGCACAATAAAAGCGAAACCCTCGCAAGTTGTAACTTAACTCAAGAACAATTAGACAGCCATTGGATGCCGTACACGGCGAATCGTGAATTTAAAGAAAATCCACGCATGCTGGTATCCGCGAAAGGTAATTATTTTACCGACAGTGCAGGTCGCCAAATCTTTGATAGCTTATCCGGTTTATGGACCACAGGAGCAGGGCACAGCCGTCCAGAAATTAGCGAAGCTGTGAGTAAGCAAATTTCTAATCTGGATTATTCGCCAGGTTTTCAATTTAGTCATCCGATGTCATTCGAATTGGCGCATCGCATTTCTGAATTTATGCCAGCAGGTTTGAATCGCGTCATGTTTACAACGTCAGGTTCAGAAGCTGTAGAGACCTCATTAAAAGTGGCACGTGCATATTGGCGTAAAGTGGGTCAACCAAGTAAGACTCGTTTTATTGGACGCGCCAAAGGCTATCATGGGGTGAATTGGGGTGGCATTAGCGTTGGCGGTATAGGGGCAAATAAAATGATGTGGGGACAAGCATTAGAAACATCACATCTTCAACATACTGCTATTCCTGAAAATAAATTTTGTAAGGGTATGCCAACTGAAGGTGCGCATCTTATCAATGAGCTAGAAGATCAGATCGCACTTTACGATGCATCGACAATTGCGGCTGTCATCGTGGAGCCAATGTCAGGTTCTGGTGGCGTTATACCACCACCGGTGGGTTACTTACAACGCTTGAGAGAGGTATGTACTAAACACAATATTTTACTTATTTTTGATGAGGTTATCACTGCTTTTGGACGTGTTGGATCAAACACAGGTGCTGAGGAATTTGGTGTAACTCCTGATTTAATGTGTATTGCTAAACAAGTCACCAACGGTACTATTCCAATGGGTGGAATGATCGCAAAACAAGAAATTTATGATACCTTCATGGAAAATGGAGGTCATGAATACATGATGGAAATTCCACACGGTAATACCTATTCTGCGCATCCTGTCGCATGTGCCGCAAGTTTGGCGGCATTGAACATCTTAGAAGATGATCAGTTAGTTGCACGCTCCAAAGCTATGGCTCCATTTTTAGAGGAAAAAGTCCATCAGCTGAAAGGTACTCAATACGTTAGCGATATTCGTAACTACGGACTAGCAGCAGGAATTACACTAGAAAGTGCACCAGGTGAACCCGCATTGCGTCCTTATCAAGTGGCGATGAAATGTTGGGAAAAAGGGTTTTATGTAAGGCATGGTGGTGATGTAATTTCAATGGGACTTCCATTTACCGTGGAAAAAGAAGAAATCGATAATGTGATAAACGCTATAGGCGAATCGATTAGAGAACTAAGCTAGTATTTACATAACACTTAACAAAATAAAACAGCTTACACAGTTGAGAGATAAAGGATTAGAAAATGACAATAATTGGCCATTTAATTAACGGCGAAACAAGACAAGATAAGTCACGTACTCAAGACGTATTCAACCCAGCGACAGGAGAAGTGAGTAAACAAGTATCACTAGCATCAAAAGAAACGGTTGAAGAAGCGATAGCGGCTGCAGCGGCAGCCTTTCCTGCATGGCGAAGTACACCAGTTGGTAAGCGTACTGCAGTAATGTTTAAGTTCAAGGCTTTATTGGAGCAACATTCAGACAAAATCATAGAGTTGATTGGAGATGAACACGGCAAGATTTGTCATGATGCAGCAGGTGAGTTACAGCGTGGTATTGAAGTCGTTGAATATGCGTGTGGTGCTGGTCAGTTTTTAAAAGGCGAACACAGTAAGAATGTAGGTCCTAGTATCGATTCTTGGAGTGAGTTACAACCCTTAGGCGTGGTTGCAGGTATCACTCCTTTCAATTTCCCTGCAATGGTGCCAATGTGGATGTATCCCATGGCTATTGCCTGTGGCAATACCTTTGTTTTGAAACCTTCTGAACGTGATCCAAGTTCGACGTTGTTTATTGCAGAATTACTAAAAGAAGCGGGACTTCCTGACGGTGTTATGAATGTAGTTAATGGCGATAAAGTTGCTGTTGATACATTATTGCACGACGATCGAGTGATGGCAGTAAGCTTTGTTGGCTCTACTAATATTGCAGAGTATATCTACAAAACAGCTACCGATAATGGCAAACGTTGTCAGGCACTAGGCGGTGCCAAAAACCATGCAATAGTGATGCCCGATGCAGATATGGATAATGCGGTAAATCAACTTTTAGGCGCTGCATTTGGCTCTTCAGGAGAGCGCTGTATGGCGTTATCAGTTGCTGTTGCGGTGGGCGATGCAGCAGCAGATTCGCTGATTCAAAAGATGACTGCGGGTATGCAATCCCTGAACGTGGGTGAAGCGCGCCAGAAAGATAATGATTTTGGCCCGTTAATTACCAAAGAGAGTCAAAACAGAGTGGTTGGTTTTATTGATAGTGCTGAAAAAGACGGTGCTAAAGTTGTTGTTGATGGACGAGCACCTAAGGTGGAGGGTTTTGAAAACGGTTTCTTTGTTGGTGCAACTCTAATAGACAATGTTACAACGGATATGGAGAGTTATAAAAACGAGATCTTTGGTCCGGTATTACAAGTGGTGCGTGTTGAAACCATGGATGAAGCGATGCAAATGATTAACGATCATGAATATGGCAATGGTACCTGTATTTTCACCCGTGATGGTGAAGCCGCGCGTTACTTTACTGATAATATTCAAGTAGGTATGGTTGGTATCAATGTGCCGTTACCTGTACCTGTCTCGTACCACAGTTTTGGTGGTTGGAAGCGTTCATTGTTTGGTGATTTATACGCATATGGGCCAGATTCAGTGCGTTTTTACACACACCGTAAAACCATTACACAACGTTGGCCATCCAGTGGCGTTCGTGAAGGGGTGACATTCTCATTTCCTAGCTAAAAATTTGCTTAAATGGAAAACAATTCATCTTTACAAACACCTAAAGGTTTTAATTTTCAACCAAGTTTAACGGGTAAAACAATTTCCTTGCGTGCATTGCGCGAGGAAGATTTTGATGAGCTATATGCCTGTGCTTCAGATAAAAAAATATGGGAATGTCATCCAAACTCAGATAGATATAAACGCTCTGTTTTTACACCGTATTTCAAGTCATCTATGGCATCAAAAGCCAATGTTGTTGTATTAGATAATCAAAGCAATAAAATTATTGGTACATCCCGTTATTATCAAGTTGCTCAAATTCCCAATGATATTTCAATCGGTTTTACATTTTTAATTAGAGATTATTGGGGTGGAAAAACCAACCTTGAACTCAAAACATTAATGATCGAATATGCATTACAGTATTTTCCCGCTGTTTGGTTACATGTTGGCTTGGGTAATATCAGATCACAAAAAGCGACCTTAAAAATTGGAGCCAAATTTATGGGCGAAGATGATTTGGTTATTGGTGGCAAAGAAGGGAAGTGGTTGTGTTATAAAGTAGATAAAGAAAGTTGGTGTTTAGCAGATAACTAGAGGTAAATTATGCAAAATCAGGAATTAGCAAGCCGCGGAACTAGATTAGGTGCTGCATTAATTGATGGGATAATAGGTATCATCGCATTTATTCCAGTGATGAGCTTCACGGGAGTTTGGGAGCAAATCGCTGCTGGTGAAACCTTATCTTTTTCGACGGCTATGACACTTTCAATCGCTGGAATAATTATCTTTTTGTTACTTCATGGTTATTTTCTCGCACAAAATGGACAAACAATTGGGAAAAAAGTATTAGATATTAAAATTGTCGATTTGCATGGAAATAAACCAGAATTTGTGAGTTTGATAGCAAGACGTTATCTACCTTTGTGGGTAATATCTCAAATACCTTTTGTTGGTGGTTTATTTGGTTTAATCGATACCTTGTTTATTTTCAGAGAAGACAGAAGATGCATTCACGATCACATAGCAGGTACAAAAGTGGTTGAAAATACCTCGATTAGCTTATCTAAATCTGAGTTTTGACTATAAGCCAAACTAAAAAGACACCCCCCACTTTTGAATGATATTAAGCTTTTGTAGTTTAAAAGCTTAAATAGAATTTATGCAAGGCTAGGCGGTTTGTTCTTCGGCTTATGCATTAATGTAAATTTGATTCTTCGCGTTTTCGTTCAAGAAAAACGACAGCATCATCACGTTTTTTGATTTTTTCATACAATTGATCTTTTTCAGTTTCAGAGTGTGTCGAAATTCTACTGTCGACGGTCTCTTTTTCTATTTTTCTGTTGAGAGCGTTTATATATCTATTGATTTCAACTTCAGACATATCTTCTAAGCGTTTATGATTTTGTTTAAATAGCTTTAATAATGCGCACATATAAGCAGTTCCTTGTATTTATTAAATACGTATAATTTTCGCTTATGCGTAGAATCAAGTAATACCAAGGTTCAATACACTTTTTTTTAAAGGTTTATTGAAGAAAATATTTAAAAAGGCACAAAAGTAGGGGGGTGTCTTTTTTTATTCTAGAATAAATCAAACAGCGGCATAATCTTCAGCATGTTTAATCCAGCGATCAATCAGTGGTTCTACATTTTCTGGGTAGTGTTCCATGATTAACTTTGCTGCTTCTTGTACTTTGGGTAATAGAAATTGATCTTCCATTAGGTTTGCAATTCTAAATTGTAATTCACCTGTTTGGCGTGTACCGAATACTTCACCAGGACCGCGAATTTCTAAATCAATCTTTGCTATTTCAAAACCGTCATTACTGTTGCGCAAAGCTTCAAGCCGCTTTTTACCGTTTTGTGATAGAGGTGTTTGATACATCAAAACACAGCTACTGGCTTTGCTGCCTCTACCGACGCGCCCCCGTAATTGATGTAATTGCGCTAAGCCTAAACGTTCTGCATTTTCGATTATCATCAAACTTGCATTGGGTACATCAACGCCAACTTCGATAACCGTAGTTGCTACAAGTAGATTAATTTTTCCAGATTTAAAATCGGCCATAATGACTTCTTTTTCGACAGATTTCATGCGTCCATGAATCATTCCGATCGTTAAATCAGGTAGTGAGTTTTTGAGTAATTCCCACGTTTCCTCAGCATTTTGGCATTGCAATGCCTCAGACTCTTCAATCAAAGTACATACCCAATAGACTTGGGCACCATCTGTACATACTGCATTGATGCGTTGCACGATTTCATCACGACGCGTATTGCTAATGACCACGGTATTCACCGGTGTTCGTCCTGGTGGCAGCTCATCGATTATTGAATAATCCATGTCCGCATAAGTTGTCATAGCCAAGGTACGAGGAATGGGTGTGGCAGTCATGACTAATTGATGTGGGTAGGCATCATTTTGTGATTGATTAGGTAAATTAGATGCTTTGCCTTTGTCACGCAGTGTCATGCGTTGATGGACACCAAAGCGGTGTTGTTCATCGACGATAATTAATCCAAGTTTTTGAAAATGCACATCATTTTGAAATAGGGCGTGAGTTCCAATGACTAAATGGCATTCTCCCTTTTTGGTTTCTTCTAACACTTGGCGTTTATCAGCAACTTTGAGCTTTCCTGACACTAAAGAGACTTTTAAATTTAAAGGTTCTAACCATTCGCGAAAGCTTTTAACATGCTGTTCGGCGAGGATTTCAGTGGGTGCCATTAGTACCACTTGATAGCCAGATTCTATTGCTGATAATGCAGCTGCAGCGGCTACTAATGTTTTTCCTGAGCCGACATCGCCTTGCACTAAGCGACTCATGGGCCAAGACTGTGATAAATCTTGATTAATTTCATTAATTACTCGGCTTTGGGCATGGGTTAAAGCAAAGGGTAAGTTTGCTTTGAGACGCTCAAAGTATTGAGACTGAATATAAAAAGGGAAACCTAAGCCTTTTTTTTGTTGCTCGCGAAGTTTGCGTAAACTTAAATGATGCGCCAGAAGTTCTTCGAAAATCAATCGCTGTTGCGCTGGATGGTTCCTAATTTGTAAATCAAGCACGGCAATATCTGCAGTAGGTTGATGCAGAATTTTTAAGGCTGCTTTTAAATCAGCTAATTTATATCGCTCACTAATATTTTCAGGGATGAGATCTTTTAAATCGTTTAAATGCGATACAGCTTGATTGGCTAATCGCAACAAACTGCGTTGTTGAATGCCTTTGGTAGCAGGATAGATGGGTGTGAGAGCATCTGTTAAGGCAATATTCGTTGAGTTAGTCAGAATTTTATATTCTGGATGTACCATCTCACGACTCGCTTTACCAATGCGAATTTCACCGAATGCGCTGACTTTTGAACCCCGAGATAATGCTTGTTGTTGCGCTTTACTAAAGTGAAAAAATCGAAGTGTTAGCATCCCCGTGCCATCTGAGAGGGTGCAAATCATCATGCGTCGGCCACGAAATACAATTTCTGAATGTTCGACTTCACCTACGATTAAAACTTCTTGACCATGATCAGTCGCACCAATAGGATGAATTTGTGTACGATCTTGGTAGCGTAACGGTAAATGAAAGAGTAAATCTTGGACTATTTCGATATCTAACTTCTGTAAGTTCTCAGCCATTTTAGGTCCTACACCTTTTAACTTGGTGATGGGTTGGCTTAATACAGAAAGTGAGTCCTTGGACATATCGTTATTAAATGCTCACAAATGTTGAATCAATTCGTGTACCGCAATTGCACATGAAGTGATGACGTTCATGGATGAGTTTTTACCGTACATGGGAATATGGATGTGGTGATCAGCGAGGGTCAGTAATTCTGTTGAAATACCTAAATTTTCAGAGCCAATGATTAGACAGGTTTGCTCTTTTTTATTAAGTGAAAACTCACGAATACTTTCACTACGTGCAGTAATTTCTAAGGCAATAATGGTATAGCCCTTATCTCTCATATGCTTGATAACATGAATAGGGTCTTCTTCATATACATAGGGGATGTGATTTTCTGTGGAGCGCGCCGCTTTACGAATTTTGTATTTTGGTGGCGTTTGAGTGCTACCGGTTAGATAAAGTTTTTCAACACCCAGTGCATCCGCGACGCGAAATAAGCTGCCGACATTTCCTGCTATTTCAATATTATTTGCAACAATACTGAGTGGAAAAACAGCATTTTCAGAGCGAGTTTCAGCATGATTTAACTGTTGATTAGTGACTAGATTAGCGTGCTTAAATAAATCGGCTTGCTGAGAACTCATAGCGTTTTAATTTACTTTTCTGTAATTTTTGATTCAGTGCCATCAATGATATTCATAATATTGCCACGATGACGCCAATAAATAAAAATGGTAATAATCACTAGACCTAAAAACAAGTCCATCGAACCTGTGACCCAAAAGAAATATAGGGGGGCTAGCAAAGTTGCGATTAGTGCAGACAATGATGAGGTATTAAACAAAAGAGCAGCTATCAACCATGTAATTGCTACAACAACGCCAACCAATGGGTTTAAACCAAAATAAACGCCCAATGCAGTCGCAACGCCTTTACCGCCTTGCAGACCGAAGAAAATAGGGTACAAATGCCCAAGAAATGCAGCAATACCAATTAAAACTAACCAACCCCATGTGAGATCAAGGTAATGACCAATAACGATGGGGACGAGGCCTTTTAATACATCGCCTAATAATGTAATGGCAGCTGCTTTTTTACCTGCATGACGCAACACGTTTGTTGCACCTGGATTTTTTGATCCCAACGATCGAGGATCATCTTTTCCCATTACTTTGCAGGTAATGATTGCAGCTGATGCTGAGCCTAGAAAATAGGCGAGAATAATTAATAAAATAGGGAGAAAATCAGGCATCATAGGCTCATTAATTTTGCGTTAGGGCAGTGTAACAAACTTTGAGCGATTTATTAGTAAAAACATCAGGTCAAAAACTGGACAAAAAACAGTTTACTGAAAATAGTGTCAAAACACTGATGCTATTGCACGGCTGGGGTATGAATTCGCTTGTTTGGGAACCTATTCGTGAAGCCTTAGAATCTCAATACCATCTGCTTTGGATAGATTTACCCGGGCATGGTTTTAATCAACATTTAGAGGCAGAAAGCTTAGACAATATAGTGCATTTAATTGCTAAAAAAACACCTGATGATACGCATGTTATTGGGTGGTCTTTGGGTGGGATGGTGGCGCAAGCATTAGCACAAGGTATTCCAAATAAAATCAAGAGTCTGACATTGGTTGCAAGTACGCCGCGATTTTCTCAAAGTAAAAACCATGACTGGCCACATGCGATGAGTGAGGAAGTATTGAATCGTTTTGCGGATAATCTTAAACAAGACCCTGAAAAGACCATTAAAGGCTTTATAGCGTTGCAATTTATTGGTGTTAAGAATGCTAAACAAGCTCAAGATAATCTCATCAATCACATTCTCAATATCCGCAAAGATACTCAAACAAGTGAACATAAGAAGATGTCGCAAGATAACGACGATAACTATAATGGAGGGAGACAAACAGGCCAAAAGTGGGGGGGTGTATTCGACAAACTCAACAGAACTGTCTTTTTAGATGATTCTAAATCCTTATCTGAGGGTAAAAATAACATTCCTACTAATGAAGCATTAGACGTTGGTTTAAGGATTTTGCATGAAACCGATTTACGATCCCTAGAGTCTATCTGCCCAGAACATTGGATATTTGCAGAATATGATCGATTAATTCCTAAAGAAGTCATAAATGATTTGAAATCCTTGCGCGCAGATGCTCAAATCACGCTGCTTGAAAAAGCAGGTCATGCGCCGTTTATCACGCATACTGAAATTTTCATTAAACATTTGAGAAATTTCATAGATTCTCAATCGTAAGCTAATAGCCACAAGATAATTATGCTTGATAAAAACATCACAAAAATGCACTTTGAGCGCGCCGCCGAAAGTTATGATGGTGCAGCAATATTGCAACGTGAAATTGCAAAACGCATGGGGCAGCGTTTAGATTATATTAAACAACAACCCAAACGCGTATTAGATGTGGGTTGTGGTACTGGTTATATCACCGAAGATTTGCTCAAGCGTTATCCTAAAGCCAACGTCATTGCTGTCGATATCGCGCATAGCATGGCGTGTAAAACTCAACAATTGGGCAGTTGGTTGAGAAAGCCAAAAGTTATCTGTGCCGATGCGGAAACCTTACCTTTAACAGAAGACAGCATCGACTTTGTGATATCCAGCTTAATGCTGCAATGGAGCAATGATTTAAATAAAGTATTTACTGGCTTTCACCATGTTTTAGCTCCCAATGGTTTATTGCTATTTAGTACTTTTGGGCCTGAAACTTTGACAGAAATACGCCAGAGTTGGAGTGATGTAGATAATCGTCCTCATACGAGTAATTTTGCAGATATGCATGAAATTGGAGATGCTTTATTGCAAGCGGGATTTCAAGACCCAGTAACGGATATGGAAATGATTACCATGACCTATGCAAATGTGCGTCAACTGATGCGAGATATAAAACAAATTGGCGCATCCAACACCGATAGCAACCGTAGTAAAGGATTGATGGGAAAGAATAAACTTAAAGCATTTGAGTCTGCCTATGAACAATTTAAAACTGAAGAAGGTTTGTATCCAGCAAGTTGGGAAATCATTTATGGTCATGCTTGGGTTGGTGAAGGGTTAAAGGTTGAGGGTTTTGATCATGTTATACCTATTAAGGCCTTGTAATATCTTGGCAAATCATTGATAAATGGCATTCATTAGAATCACCTATAAATTAATCATTTTATGCTTCTTAGCATTAATTGCTGTGCCTATTATGTTTTTTTTAAATATGGGATCTAATGAATCAGTGCCCAATGAAAAACAAAAAGCGTACCGCACAAAGTGGCAAAAAAAAGTGATTCACGCCATTGGTTTGAATGTACACGTTAAAGGAAAAAAATTTAACGACAAACATGGAAACACAAAAAAACAATCGGCGTTATGGGTGGCGAATCATATTTCTTGGATGGATATTCCTGTTTTAGGCAGTCAAGGTGTTGGCTTTTTGTCAAAGGCTGAAATCAGGAAATGGCCAGTCATAGGTTGGTTGGGAGAAAAAAGCGGGACTGTATTTATTCAACGTGGTGGAAAAAATGCCTCAAAAGTAGCGGCATCTGCGATCGCTGATACGATACGTTCAGGTGATAGTATTTTAGTTTTTCCTGAAGGTACAACGAGTTCGGGTGAAAATGTCAGAAGGTTTCATGCGCGTATTTTTGCACCTGCATTAGATCATCAGTTACTCATCCAACCTGTCGTAATCCAATACTTAGATGATAATGGCAAAACACATCCTAAAGCAGCTTGGAGTGATCAGAAATTTTTTACCAATATGCTGGGTGTTTTGGCACAGCCAAGGATCAATGTTGTGTTAACGTATTTACCCATTATAGACGCTCAAGATTTTAGTGAAAGACGGCAGTTATCTGAATTCATTGAAAATCAGATAAGTGAGGTTGTTGTATCTACAACAGCAATACAACATGTATAAGTGTCGAATCTCAAATTAGAATTATTATAAATTTAATTTAAATATAACAAGGAAATTAGATGCATCCAGGTGAAAAATTTAACACCTTCACTCATTTATTTGCGGCTATTGTAGCCATACCCGGTCTTATCTATTTAGTTATATTGGCTACAGCTACTACAGACCCATGGAAGATAACAAGTGTTTGTATTTATGGTGTGACATTGCTGTCGTTATATATCTGTTCGAGCTTATGTCATGGACATAGCGGCAGATTTGAAAAGCTCTTTGAAAAAATGGATCACCTTGCTATATATCTTCTAATCGCCGGAACCTACACCCCCTATATGTTAGTCACTTTACGCGGTGTTTGGGGGTGGTCGATGTTAGCCGCAGTTTGGGGTTTGGCTTTGATTGGAATCTTGATTGATGTTTGGCCAAAATCTGAAGCGGCAAAGTTGGAAGAATCAAATAGAGTCATTCAACTCACGATTTATTTAGTCATGGGTTGGATGATCGTTATTGCCTTAGGTCCTTTGATAGAAAACTTAGCAAGTAATGGTGTTCTGCTGTTGGCGCTGGGTGGAATTTTATATTCGGTAGGTGTGATCTTTTTTGTACTCAGCGATAGAGTCAAACACGCGCATGGGATTTGGCATTTGTTCGTAATTGGAGGCAGTGTAAGTCATTATATTTCTATATCTGCTTATGTAATTTAATCAAACACGCTATTGAGTGGATATTTGTAGTGACAGCATAAGCGAGTAAAAAAACTCTCTAACAAGGCAAAAGAATTATGTTTGATAATTAGAAATATTGGGTTTGTTAAAACCCCCCAAAAGTAGGGGGGTGTCTTTTTTAACAAAAACAGCCTAATAAACAGACTGTTTTACTCTTATTTTTATCTCGATCAAAAAACTTAAATAATTGAATGTCTTTTCAATTTAGAGCGCAATGTCGCTCTATTAATGCCCAAACAAGCAGCCGTACGAGATTGATTGCCATTGGTATGGTTCATCAATACTGTTAGCAAAGGACGTTCAACTTCATCCATAATCTGTCGGTATAAAAATGTTGCGTCATGATCGCCAAGCATTTCAAGATAAGTTTCAACAGTTTGTCGTGTTGTCTCTGATAGAGAATTACTCTCATCTTCCAAAATAGGTAATGTGTTTAGTGGTTGATTCATCTTAACTCTTTCCTTATGAGTTCGTGGCTATCCTGCGGTTATATTTTTTATCTAGAACCGAATTGCCTTCATCAATATGTGTTTATCAAGTCCAAAGAGAATTTAGTGTTTCATCTAATTTCTCTAGTTGTTCATTTGCATCAGAGATAGGGAAGATTTCCCGAGTCAATGGTTTGAGCAAATCAGCTTTGTGACCAACTAGGTTTGATAAATACCAACCAATATGCTTGCGCGCAATGCGAACTCCTTGATCTGTGCCATAGTAGCGATGAATGGCATCAATATGAGAGATCGCAGTAGTTTTCTTCTCTTTTATTGGTATGGGGGTAATTGGTGAATTATTAAGCAAAATATCATTTATTTCTTTAAAAATCCATGGTCTGCCATGACTAATTCTTCCTAACATTAGTCCATCAACATTGGTATAGTCAAAAATAAAATAAGCATCTTCGACTGTTTTGATGTCACCATTTGCGAGAATAGGGATACTTAACGATTTTTTAATTTGCCGTATAGTTTCGAATTCCGCATAACCGGTATAACCTTGATTACGCGTTCGACCATGCACAGCCAATGAGGCAATGCCCGCATCTTCAGCAATTTTTGCAACGGTAAGCGCGTTGCGTTTTGTTTTTGCCCAACCCGTACGAATTTTAAGTGTGACTGGAACATCTACGGCATTCACCACTTCATGCAGTATTTTTTTGACTAAATTAATATCTTGCATCAGTGCTGAGCCAGCGGCTTTATTACACACTTTTTTTGCAGGGCAGCCCATATTGATATCAATGATATGTGCGCCATGTGCAACATTAAACCGGGCTGCTTCTGCCATTATTTCTGGCTCGGTGCCCACAATTTGAGCTGCACGTGGGCCAGGCTCATTTCTTTGAGGGAGTCGTTGTTGTGATTTTTTTGTATGGATCAGAGATAGATCTGAGGTAATCATTTCAGATGAGGTTAAGCCTGCACCATATTGACGACAAACATCTCGATAAGGTCGATCAGTAATCCCTGCCATAGGAGCAAGCAATAATTTACTTTTAAGTCGATAAGATCCGATCTGGTATGACATGAAAGATTAAGGCTGTTGAATTAAGCCTTTATTATAAGAAATCAAATTGAAAACGGGTAGCTTGGTTACCAGGATCTTGAATTTTTAATTTAATGCTGGTTGCTCTATTTTTTGAGAGTAGCTTGCTTTCGTTAAAGTTATCTAAGTATTCATCGGGTGTGAATCGTCTTAAAGCCACGAGTTCAGATTTAGCGTTAGTTAATCGAACTTCAAGAATCGGAAAAGGTTGGTCAAAATCAGCAATATTCTCAATTGATGCAGAAATTAACAAGACATCTTTATCAATAGGGTGTGCAAAAACATTGTGATTTAGCATTTGAATCTTTCCGGGTTCGTATCTGGGGGATTCAGAGAATAAGTTGTTAAAATTAAAGGCAATCTGAGAGACTAATAGTAACGAGAGTAACACCACAGCGATTATTGGCCACTTAGTTAAGATACTGGTTTTTTCTTTAGGTATTTTCTTCTCAATACCTTTAGTGGTGAAAGCATTCTCTTTTTTCTTAGCTGTTGTGCTTTTTGTCGTTTTATCTTTTTTACTTTTCCTCTGTTTTTGTTTGAGGTTGATAGGATTTTCAGGGTCATCAACTGGACTATTTTGCCAATCATCTAAAGCCGATATAGTTTGTAAACTCTCCGCAGAGAGCTTTTGTAGTTTAGCTTTGTTTTGTAGTTCAACATCCACATAGGGCTTTTGCATGGTAGTTGAAAGGCTTTCTGAAGAATCAAAAACTTGAAGACATTCTCCACAACGTAAATAACCTTTAGACACAGTCACTTCTCGCATACTTACGCTAAATATAGCTTGGCAATTTGTGCATTGTGTATACATGGTTATTTATAAAATAATTAACTAGCTTTGGTTGCGCTGATTCTCACCCAGTCATCTAATTGTTTAATCTCAAAGTCCTTAAAATCGGCAGAATAGGTATCTATAATTTGCTGTTTTTGCTCGTTCAATAGACCTGATAATACCAATTTACCACCATTTTTAGTTAGTGAGGATAAAGTGGGAAATAATTCATTTAGCGGCCCACAGAGTATATTTGCTAAAAGTAAATCTACAGGTTCTGCAGGGCAATCAGGAGGTAAGTAACATGAAATTTTGTCAAAAGAAATACTGTTTCGTTGCATGTTATCTTTTGTCGCAATCAATGCTTGAGGATCAATATCCGTAGCAATAATCTTGTTTGCCCCTAGTTTTGCTGCTGCTAAGGCGAGTATCCCACTACCACACCCATAATCTATAACATTATGATTAATAGGAGGATTTTGATCTAGCCATTCCAGACAAAGGGCAGTGGTAGGGTGAGTACCTGTACCAAAAGCCAGACCAGGGTCAAGCAATATCTTGACGCTATCATCTATTGGTATGTCGTAATTACTCGGATAAATCCATAGGTTTTGACCAAATTTCATTGGATGAAAGTCCTTCATCCAAACCCGTTCCCAATCTTGATCTTCTACGGTTTCGATTAGAAACTTATCAATATTCCAAGCTTCAGTATTTTTACTAAGAATCGTATTGAGGGATTCAAGATCAGTATCGTAATCAAATAAAGCGGTGATAATTAAGTCTTTCCAAAGTCGTACCTCACCAGGTAAAGGTTCTAAGACGGGATTATCAAATTTATCCTGTAAGGTTATTGAGAGTGCATTGGCATCTTCCATGGCACTCTCAATAGCATCGGCACTGTCTTCTTTAGTGTAACAAACAAGTTGTAACCAGCGTTGTTCAGACATTATCTGTTACTCAGAACAATAGATTTCTATATACCTAATTTTTTTTCAAGGTAATCGATACCAGCACCACCTGCGACAAATGCCGTGTCTTCCATAATACGGCGTTGTAATGGAACATTGGTTTTAATACCTTCAATAACCATTTCAGACAATGCACCTCGCATGCGCTTAATCGCAGTTTCTCGATCTTCTGCATGTACGATAAGTTTGCCTATCATGGAATCGTAATAGGGCGGTACAGTGTAACCACCATAGATATGAGAATCTATGCGCACACCTAAGCCTCCAGGTACATGGAAGCGTTCTACTTTTCCTGGAGAGGGAACAAACGTTTCTGCATCTTCAGCATTGATACGACACTCAATAGAATGACCACGAGGAATCATATCTTGTTTGATTTTAAGTTCTTCATTTGAGGCAATCAAAAGCTGCTGTTTGATCAAATCCACACCAGTGATCATTTCAGTAACAGGGTGCTCTACTTGAATACGCGTATTCATTTCAATGAAATAGAATTCTCCATTTTCATATAAAAATTCAAAAGTACCTGCACCACGATAACCTATATCAATACACGCTTTTGAGACGGCATGGCCCATTTGCTTGCGTTGCTCAGCAGTAATTCCAGGAGCTGGGGCTTCTTCTACCACCTTTTGATTACGACGTTGCATAGAGCAATCGCGTTCGCATAAATGAATCGCATTGCCATGATTATCTGCCAAAACTTGGAATTCGATATGGCGTGGTTTTTCAAGAAACTTTTCCATAAAAACAACATCATTATTAAATGCTGCGCCTGCTTCACTTTTAGTAAGTGTCACAGATTCCATTAAATCTGACTCATCATAAACAACGCGCATGCCGCGCCCACCGCCACCACCAGTGGCTTTAATGATTACAGGATAGCCAATATCGTTAGCCATTTTTTTACAAACTTCAGGATCATCCGGAACAGCACCACCCGAGCCAGGTACGCATGGGACACCTGCTTTTATCATTGCTTCTTTGGCTGCAATTTTATCACCCATCACCCGAATCGTTTCTGCTTTGGGGCCAACAAAAGTGAAGCCGCTTGATTCTACGCGCTCTGCAAAATCGGCATTTTCTGATAAAAAGCCATAACCTGGATGAATAGCATCAGAGTCCGTCACTTCAGCTGCACTAATGATGGCTGGTATATTTAAGTAACTTTCTAATGAAGAGGCAGGTCCAATGCAAACTGACTCGTCAGCTAATCTAACGTGTTTTAGATCGCGGTCTGCAGATGAATGTACCGCAACTGTTTTAATACCCATCTCATGGCAAGCGCGGAGTATTCTTAAAGCAATTTCGCCGCGATTAGCAATTAGTAATTTTTTGATCATTTGAAACTCTCAGTATTTGTTATTTGTGCGTAATATTTTTATTCAATAACGAATAAAGGCTGGCCAAATTCAACAGGGGTTTCGTTTTCCACAAGTACAGCTTTCACCACACCTGATTTATCAGATTCAATTTGATTAAGCATTTTCATTGCTTCGATAATACATAAGGTATCGCCAGCTGAGACAGAATCACCGACTTTTACGAATGGTGGTGATGTCGGAGATGCCGCGGTATAAAACGTACCAACCATAGGAGAGTCCATAGTCTCACCACTAGGTAAATCATCTTCCTCAGTGCCTGGAGTTGATTGATTTAAACCTGCGACTGGCGCTGCAGGTGCGACAGCCACTGGAGCTGCAACAGCGGGTGCAGAATAAACAGGTTGAGATGAATTTCGTGAAATTCTGACAGATTCTTCACCTTCAACAATTTCCAGTTCTGCAATATCACTGCTTTCGATGAGTTCTATTAGTTTTTTGATTTTTCTAACGTCCATAGTATTAATCTCTCTATGTATAAGTATTTAATTGTTTTGATTTAAGTATCGAGTTGCAGCTTGTAGTGCAAGTTCATAGCCCTGTGCTCCTAAGCCAACAATTGTACCGACAGCAATATCTGAAAAGTACGAATGTTGACGAAATTCTTCGCGTTTATGAACATTCGAAAGATGAATTTCGATAAAGGGTATTTCAGTGCCTAATAAAGCATCACGAAGGGCAATGCTGGTATGCGTAAAAGCGGCGGGGTTGAAAAGTATAAATGCTACTTTTTCTTGCACTGCCTGATGAATTCTGTTGACCAGTTCTGCCTCTGCATTACTTTGAAAATGGTCTAATGAATGCTGGTTCGATGAAGCTTGTTCGTCAAGACGCATAGCAATATCGTTCAAGGTGTCTGATCCATAGATTTCAGGTTCGCGAGAGCCAAGTAAATTCAAATTTGGACCGTTTAACAACAGTAATTTAGCCATAATTACCTAATTTTGAGTTTTTTAGCAAAAACTTAATTTTTCTAGAAGATAGAAGCAAAAGGCTTCAAATAGGGGGATATTCTAAACGTGTTTAACGACAAAGGCTATGCAATTTTTGAATATATATAGGCTTTAAGATTAAATTGAAGAAAAGCAGCGGTTTAAACTCGCGATGTAAACAAAAAAGACACCCCCCCACTTTTATTCGATTTCACCTCTTTCTTGGGGTCAGAGTCCAGATGTTATTGGTTTTCTTCGCTGCGCTTAGTCAAAGTGGTTTTTACTAACCGAACTATCCAGCTTCATTTACGTAGAATTACCTATCCTTATCATCTTTTACTAGCTTAAGTATTTTTGAATTAACACAATTTAAACTGCTACTTGTCCTTTGATATGAGGATGTGCTTCATAATTTTGTAACTCAAAGTCTTCAAACACAAAATCGAAAATTGAATCAACATTGGGATTAATTAACATAGTAGGAAGTGGTAACGGATTTCGGCTGAGTTGTAATTCTGCTTGTTCCATATGATTTGAATATAAATGCGCGTCACCAAAGGTATGTACAAAATCTCCCGCTTTAAGATCACAAACTTGGGCAATCATCATGGTTAACAGGGCATAGGATGCAATATTAAAGGGAACTCCTAGAAAAATATCTGCGCTACGCTGATACAACTGACACGATAATCTACCATCAGCTACGTAGAACTGAAAAAACATATGACAAGGAGGTAATGCCATATTCTCAACTTCAGCGACATTCCAAGCACTAACAATGATGCGTCTTGAATCAGGCGTATTTTCAATCTGTTCGATAATTTGTGCGATTTGATCAATCGATTCGCCATTTGGGGTCGGCCACGAACGCCATTGTGAACCATACACAGGGCCTAGATTACCGTCTTCGTCGGCCCACTCATCCCAAATACGAACACCGTTATCTTTCAGGTATTTAATATTGGTATCACCCTTTAAAAACCACAGTAATTCGTGAATGATCGAGCTTAAATGGCACTTTTTTGTGGTAACTAATGGAAAGCCTTCTGCCAGATCAAAACGTGTTTGGTAACCAAAAACAGACTTGGTGCCGGTGCCTGTTCGATCTTCTTTAATATTGCCATTCTCATAAACATGACGCATTAAATCTAGATATTGTTTCATGCAGAGGCCTCTTGAGATTTTGTCTTACCACGATACGCCCAAATTAATAATCCTATACCCGCAATGATCATGGGTAATGAGAGTAATTGACCTTGGGTTAGCCATTCTATTCCAAGAAAGTCGCTGTTATCGGGTACTCTAAAAAATTCAACGGTTGATCTAGCGATACCGTAGCCGAGTAAAAATAAACCTGACACGGCACCTAAAGGACGAACTTTTTTAGAGAAGAACCAAAGTAATAAAAATAGAAGAACACCTTCCCCCACAAATTCATACAATTGCGAAGCGTGGCGTGCTTGATTGTCGACATGCGGAAAAACCATGCCCCAAGGTACATCTGTAGGTCGGCCCCAAAGTTCTCCATTAATAAAATTACCCATACGTCCTGCACCTAAGCCGATAGGCACCATCGGTGCTATGAAATCCCCTAACTGCAAGAAACGTAAATTCCATTTTTTGGCTAAGATCCACATTGCAACGAGAACACCGATTAAACCACCATGGAAACTCATACCCGGTTCCCAGAGTTTAAACAGAAGTAAGGGGTCAGCTAGCAGCTTATCAAACTGATAGAAGATCATTTCTCCAATGCGTCCACCAGCAATAACGCCGATAGCACCATAAAACATAATGTCATCAACTTGATCTGGTTTAACAGGGCTATGTGGGCGACGTGCTCGAATTTTTCCTAAAATGAGAAAAGCCAAAAAACCAATCACATACATTAAACCATACCATCGAACCCCCGTGGTTTCGGTAAAATGTATAAGAATTGGATCTATTTCAGGATAGGTGAACATGGATGTATATAACCTTTAATTTGTTCAAGAAAATAGCTTCTTTAATTCAGAACCGGGATCTTCGGCACGCATAAAGGCTTCACCCACTAAAAATGCATGAACCTCATGGTCACGCATTAATTTCACATCTTCAGCGGTATGAATACCACTTTCTGTGACAACAATACGCTCATTTGGGATTTGTTCTAATAAGTCAATAGTTGTAGCTAAAGAGGTGTTGAAATTACGCAGATTTCGATTGTTTATGCCGACGAGAGTAGCACCAAAAGGAAGCGCTCTATGTAATTCAGTCTCATCATGAACTTCAATTAACACATCCATTTTAAGGTCTAAAGCCAATTGATAGAGTTTTGCCATTTGCTCATCACTAAGTACAGCAACAATTAGCAGAATACAATCAGCTCCCATGGCTCTTGCTTCGTAGACTTGATAGGTATCGACAATAAAATCCTTACGAATGACGGGGAGAGTACAAGCGGCTCTAGCTTGTTTTAGGTATTCATCAGAACCTTGGAAGAAATCAATATCGGTTAACACTGAAAGACAACTTGCGCCAGCTATTTCATAACTCTTAGCAATTTCTGCAGGTATGAAGTTTTCACGCATTACGCCTTTGCTGGGAGAGGCTTTTTTAACTTCAGCTATTACCGCAGCTTGATTGGCGTCGAGCTTTTTCTGCATGGAATTTACAAATCCCCGCACTGGATTACTCATTAACGCTTCTAAGGCTTGTTCCATTAATTGGCCTTGCGAAACTTTTTGTTTGCGCTCAACAATTTCTTGTTCTTTTCGTAGAATAATTTTTTTTAGAATATCCGGGGTATCATGTGACATTAGGGGTTCGCTTTTATGAATATTTTTTTGATGGTTTAAAGTTTAATCATCGCTATTTCGATTTAAAATGAATTAGTGATGTTGATTAACTCAAGCAGCTTTTGTTTTGCCGCCCCTGACTCTAGCATCTCAGATGCGCGCTCGATACCAGCTTCGTGCGAACCTGCCAAGCCCGCTATATAAATTGCGGCACCTGCATTTAATGCAACAATATCTCTTGCTGGACTTGCATCATTGTTGAGTACAGATGTGACCATTTCTAAAGACTCATCTGCATTATTTACACGAATAGTCGCGATTGGGTATTGTTGAAGATTAAAATCTTCAGGCTTGATCGAATACGTGGTAATTTCACCATTTTTCAATTCGGCAACAGTTGTCGCTGCTGAGATACTAATCTCATCCATACCATCTTCACCGTGCACAACCATGACGTGATTTGCCCCAAGATTTTTTAAAACTTCAGCGAGTGGCTTTACTAAATCTTTGCTGTAAACCCCCAGAACTTGATTGGGTGTGCCCGCAGGATTAGTTAATGGACCTAGAACATTAAAAATAGTTCTTACTCCCATCTCTTTTCTTGGGCCGATTGCGTGTTTCATTGCACTATGGTGCTTTGGTGCGAACATGAAACCCACGCCAATCTTTTCAACACAGGTTTTTACTTGTTCAGCGTTTATATCTAAATTAACGCCTGCAGTCTCTAATAAATCAGCTGCTCCGGAACTACTTGAAACGGATCGGTTGCCGTGCTTTGCCACTTTTCCACCCGCCGCCGCAACAACAAAACAACTCGCGGTTGAGACATTGAATGTACTAATGCCATCTCCACCAGTTCCAACTATTTCTACCAGATTTTCTTTGTCTAATTCCACTGGGGTAGCGAGTGATCGCATCACAGTTGCAGCCGCTGATATCTCATCGACCGTTTCGCCTTTCATACGCATTGCGATTAAAAAGCCGCCGATTTGTGAATCAGTTGCATTACCCGTCATGATTTGATGCATGACATCGTTCATTTCAGCATTGCTGAGGTTTTCATGGTTTGAAACTTTTTCGATGGCCGCTTGAATGTTCATGGTTAATCTATTGCAGTTGAAAAATTAGCAAAGATATTAACATGCCAGTTTTAGATTTTCTTTACCTTTGTCAGCTTAAGAGTAGTTTTTAAAAAGTTTATTGCTCAGCTCAAACAATAGAGATTATCAAAGATATTTAAGCAGGAACTGATTAGTTTAAGCATAGCCGAGAAAACCAAGGAGCATCGCAACGTCGGCAGGAAAAGTGAATTGAAATCGATTAAAAGTAGGGGGGTGTCTTTTAGCTTAGGAAAATCACACTTTTTGGTGTTAGGATTGATATCTAAGCATTTTTCAACGACACGATTTAGACCTTAATGAAAGATAAGATTGATCTCACCTTTTATCCAAGTGAAAACCCTGGTGCGCATGAGCGACATTTACTGCGTCGACATGAAAATATGTTGTTTGGCGATCGACAATCAGAAGTCACAAGTGATACATTGCAACAAGCACAGAAACGCGATCATGATCTATTGCAGCAATTTATGCTGGACTTTCGTGACATTATGAATCGAACAGTAGCGTTAAAACCCAATGAAGATAGCGAAGTCATTTTAGATGTTAAAGATAAGTTAGATAAGCTTTATGCCAGTTCGATTAGTGTTGCGGATGACCAAATTAAAGTACAACAATCCTTAAAAAAACTCATTCAAGTTGTTATGCAATCCGTAAAAAAAGGTGCTGAAAATGATTCTCATGCGATTCAAGAATTTGCACAAGAAGAAGCCGCAAGAGAGGCACATTTTGCTTTTCTACAATCAAAATTAGTGGCGGATATTTTAGATCCAGAGTCCCCGATAGAAAATGAAGATTTATTACCCACCTTGTTATCTGCGGAGAAAGATGATTTGGCCTTAGCAACTCAATTATTTGATCACGAGCAAATCTCATATTTATTACAAAAGGGTAAGTCTTTGCTTGATAAACTTGATGCTGATAATGAAGATATTACTCAAGCTGCAGAGAATTATGTATTTATGGAAGGCTATTTAAACTATCTGGAACAAAGCAAAACTGGCAAAAAGTAGGGGGGTGTCTTTTTAAATTGACTAAGAGCCAGCTGAGCAGCGTGAGACAACTGCTTTAGCTTGTCTATAGGTTAGGCGGATGCCTATTGTTACATTTCTAAAGGAAATGCAGATGCATGGTAGATACAGGGGATCATTTAATCAAGTTTACTCAGTAATTGACGAACAAACCCCTCCATTGAAGCAAATTTAGCAGTGCCTTCTCGTTGTTTTTTACCCCACATACATTCAGGATAATAACTGTCTTCCTTAAATCTCGCCATGATGTGCCAATGCACTTGCGGAACATAATTTGCAAACGACGCGATATTAATTTTTTCTGGTTTAAAGTAAGTCAGCATTTCGCCTTCGATTACATCCAGTAAGTGCCATATTTGTTGTTTGGTTTTAGCGCTACAGTCGGTCATTTCTTTACACTGATCTTGAGTGAAGATTTTCAACCAAGGAATTTCAGAGTCTTCGATTTCGATTCGGACTTCGGTATTTTCATAAATAATAGACATCGTTTAAGGAGCCTTTGCTTAATTTAAATAAAATTATATAAGTCGCTAGGGCAATATTTCCTAGGTGAATTCGTATTGAATGGTTATTCAATATGCAAGTTTATCAACAATGGATATGAAGTTCTGGGGCCCATTCTGGATTTATTGAACTTGTTCAGATTATGCTTTGATAAACACTAGCGCAATAAAAAGCCAAAGACTAGCTTTGGCTTTTTATTAAGACATGGTTCGTATTATTGAACAGTAACTTCTACAAAGCCCGAACCATTATTACCACGACCATCTGGAACACCATAGAAGAAGATGTCTACACCGGTGAATCCGGGATCTGGTGTGTATAGGATTCCTGCAACACCATTTCGAGTGACTTTTTCAGTGGTTCCATTCGCAGGATTATCAACCATATCAATACTCAATGTATCACCGTCACTATCAAAATCATTCGCCAAGACATCGATGAAGATTGGTGTATTTCTTGGAGTTGTTACAAACTCATTGTTTACGGTAGGGAATGAAATATTCGGGTCATTAGGATCGGTACTGGCTAGTGTTAGCACTGCTATATCTGTACCACCTCGCCCATCTGTAACTGTGTATTCAACGCTCAAACTTGCTACCGTGCCTTGTGGATTAACAAAAATTGTACCATCAGCATTTAATGATGCTGAAATACCAGCAGTAATGGCATTAACTGAGCCAGGTAAAACGCTTAAAACATCTCCATCTGGATCAGTGTCATTGGCAAGCACATTAACGTTTATCGTTTCATTATTAAATAAGACAGCAGTATCCTCAACGGCATCGGGTGCATTGTTAGCGGGCACTGTGATTGTTACAGTTGCTGTATCCGAAGCTCCATTGCCATCATTAATGGTGTAGCTAAATCTATCTGTCCCAGAAAATGTAGCATTAGGGGTGTAATTTAATGATGAACCTGTTCTAGTCACTGAACCATTTGCAGGCTGCGTAAATTGAGTTATGGATAAAGTGTCTCCATCAGCATCTCTGTCATTTACTAAGACGTTGATTTGTCGAGTTCGAATTCCATTAGTTGTTGCAGAATCATTATTAGCGACGGGTGCTGTGTTAGGTTGTGAATTAACTGTAATGGTAACTATAGCGCTATTGGTAGCATTATTGCCGTCAGAGATTGAGTAATTAAAAGTATCTGATCCATTAAAGCCAGCGTTAGGAGTGTACAAAATAGCGTTACCTGATATGGCCGCAGTTCCATTTGAAGGATTTGAAACAGTGACAATCGTCAGCGTATCACCGTTAGCATCAGTATCATTATTCAATACATTAACACTCACTGGAGTTTCAAATAATGTCGATGTCGTGTCATTGTTAGCAACTGGTGCAACATTTGTAGCAGTTGGCTCAGTAACGATTATTGAAACCGAAGCTGAATCAGTATTACCACTTGAATCACTAATCGCGTAATTGAAAGTTACTACACCGGAAAATGATGTGTCTGGTGTGTATCTAACTCTGTTATTCGATAATACGCGTACAGTTCCTGATTGCGGCTGAGAAAGTAATGAAACTGATAATGTACCGTTTGCTGCAGCACTATCATTGGCAAGCACATTTATATCTACTGCATTGGTATTAAGTGTTGTGGTGGAATCATTAATAGCAGTAACTGGGTTTGCTACTGTTGGAAACTTAAGTGTATACGCAGGTAATTGTTGAGTTGGTAGAGTGAAATTTGCATTCCATTCTGCAGTTCTACTTACATAACCTAAAGATATTTTATTAGCTAGCTTATTGAAATCAGATTTCTTGATCGCAATTTCTAAAGTATCTGTAGTTTTTATGTACTCAATGGGGGCGATTCCATAATCCCAAGACCAACCCGTATTACTCTTTGATTTATCCAGAGAATTATTTTCAATCATATAATCTGCACCACCTATCCAAGCGTTCACTTGGGCGGATAACTCCAGACCTGTATTTGCGTTATTGTCAGTGTCCATTAACAATTGAGTGTTATCACCGAGATTGCTAGAAGTCACTAATATATATAGTTTTTCTTGATTATCAGTTACTTTCATGATGCCATCAGATGTGCTCGTCAAAGTGGCAATATTAGCCCAATCATTGCTGTTGCCATCAATCACTATTCCTTGTTGTGGAGCAACATTATTGATGATAACTGTGCGTGTAATACTTGCTGAATTACCTGCTAAATCAGAGACATTGTAAGAAGCAATATATGTTCCTGCAATTGCTGTATTAATATCTGATTTGAGATGGATTCTGTTAGTAATATCACCATCTATATTGTCGTTTGCGGTTGCTCCTGGGTCAGTAAATACATCACCTACAGTCAAGTTTATTGGGTTTGCACCAAGCAATGTAATTTCAGGTTTTACGGTGTCTGCTGTATTAGTATTACAGTAATTTACTGTGTAAGTTTGCATTTGAGTTGCAGCAGGGCTAAAGGTTTGGATATCCCAGAACTCATCACGTGTCATTACACCAATTTTTAAGTTATTACAGATATTACCTAATAACGCTAAATCTATTTTTGCGCTTGCACTATCAGTATTGATTGTGTAATCAATAGCACCGATGTTTACATTCCAATTCCAACCCGTATTATTCGCAGTTGACTTAAATAAGTCACCGTCTTCGATAAGGAAATCAACACCACTTTCTTCCCATGCTTCATTATCAAATTGAAATCCAGTTTCTGGTTTATTATCGCTATTGATATAAATTTGAAGATGAGCGCCTTGTGCTATGTCAGCAGAATTTATATTAATACTGAGTTCAGACCCTATGACTTCAACAGAACTTCTCATAGGGTTATTGGTATTAATTAATCTAGCACCTTGCCAGTTAACGGTTTCTAAAATTCGAGGTTGAGCGTTAACTACTGGAGGAGAGGTTGTTACAGGTTGATCATTGCTTGAAGAGCTTCCACCTCCACAGGCAGTTAAAAATAATGCGAGCGATGGCAGCGAAATCAATCTGAGTGATTTGGTATTCATAAGGAGTCCTTTCCATAAATGAGTGATTATTTGTGATATTAGTAAGCGTTTTGTATTGATACTTATCTACTATTTCATGAGTCTATCTTTAGTTTTGTGGTCAATGTTGGATCGGAGATATAAATGTAAATGAATGGTTTTTTTCTCAAGATAAAAGGTAAGAGGAAAAGAAAAAGTAATTAATTATTGGGTTCTATTGCACGTTTTTTAAGCAAGTTTTATCATGCATTTAAATAATTATTTGTTTATTTTATTAATTCGCTTTATGACATCTCGTGATTTAGTATTTATTAGTAAAAGACTAGGCTAAGGGTCTAAATATAATGAGTTATCTAGAACGGATTCGTAGCTGTAATGATTTTTCTACTAATGGCTATCTCCCTTTTGTGGTCTCAGGTAAATTAATTGGTTGGGCAAAAGAGCGTTTTGTTAAAGAGCTACAAATATTCGACTCTGTCTTCAAAATAACGGCAGAACAGTTTGGTTTTGTTGATGGCTTATCAACAGCAGAATTACGAACCAAGGCAATTGCACCAGTTGTCGAATTACTGCATAAAGAAGGTATCATTGATTCTTGGGTCAATGAGACCTATGCAATTACGAATTCATTTGAAGATGATCTGTTTTTTTATATGGAAAGAGCCGCAGTCGCCTATTTTGGGGTTAGATCATATGGTGTGCACATAAACGGACTAGTGAAAAAACCAAATGGGATTCATATTTGGATTGCCAGACGTACTAAAAGTAAACCATTCTGGCCGGGTAAGCTGGATCAAATAGTAGCGGGTGGACAACCAGCAGACATTGGATTAATGGAAAATGTCATTAAAGAATCGGCAGAAGAAGCGAATATTCCAAAACACATCGCCAAAACTGCCAAGTTAGTGAATGAAATACATTATTTGGGTAAAAATACGCTAAAGAAAAGCCCTAAAGATTCAGTGAATGATATGTTAGGAATCAATAGTGATACTATTTTTGCCTATGATTTATGGTTACCTGAAGATTTTATTCCTGAGAATACCGATGGTGAAGTTGATGAGTTTATCCTGATGTCTTTAGAAGAAATGGCTCGACTCACTGATAATACCAATGAATTCAAGAATAATTGTAATTTGGTGAATATTGATTTACTGAT